>JAEZVS010000020.1 GCA_023443145.1 Bacillota bacterium
TACCGATGATGTCGGTGAACAACCGAAGGCAAATAAAAGGGCTTTTCTAAGAAATCCGCGTGCGAGACAAACGCCGGCCTCTGCTTCCGACAGCCGATCGGGCGAAGCGAACGGCGTATTTTCCCGCCCCAAAATGAAAAAGAAAAGCGGGCGCAAAAACAGTGAACGCCGTGCGGATGTCATGCTTTTTCAAATCACCATGATTCTTTTGGCGGTGGGGCTTATTATGGTCTTTTCCTCCAGTTCATATGAAGGCATTGTAAACACTGAAAGCGGAAATGGATTGGCTTTTTTCTCAAAACAATTTCTTTTTGCCATTTTGGGCTTTGTGGCACTGATGTTTATGCTGACGGTGCCGCAAAAGCTTATTCACAAAATATCTCTGCCCTGTTTGATTCTGTTTATGGGCCTGGTATGTATGGCAATGGCTTTTGGTGATGATGTTTACGGCGCCAAACGTTGGATTCAAGTTGGCGGCGGCTTTTCATTTATGCCTTCAGATTTTGTCAAACCTTTTTCAGTGGTGGTATTTGGCCAATGGTTGACAAAAACACGAGATCGTTTAAATGAACTGTCTGAATACGGGATGGCTTTTTTATATATGTCGGCGATTTCCGGAATCATCGCCATAGAAGATTTGGGCACGGCCATTGTCTTTTTTGGCGGTTTATTTGCCATGCTTTTGGTGGCGGGTGCGCCCTACCGCTTTATTGTGCCGACCATTGGAGTCGGTCTGGGCGCATTTGCAGTGGCGGTGGCAATGGCGCCCTATCGCTTGGCTCGGCTGACGGGATTTTTGCATCCTTTTGCCCTGGATGTTGATGATCCCAATAGTGCCCAGCTTAGGCAAAGTCTTTACGCCTTTGGTGACGGCGGACTTTTTGGTGTCGGACTGGGGAATGGGGCACAAAAGATGAGTCATCTCTTCGGTTCACACACCGACTTTATCTATTCAATCATTGGCGAAGAACTGGGATTGGTCGGTGCGTTATGCGTGTTGGCGCTATTTGTGGCCTTTATTTGGCGTGGCTATTGGCTGGCACTTCATATCCCAAATTTTCAGGACTCCATTACGCTTTTTGGACTCACCAGCTTTATTGGCCTGCAAGCCCTCATCAATATGGGAGTGGCTTCCGGAGTGTTGCCGGTGACGGGGATCACACTTCCTTTTATCAGTTATGGCGGCACATCGTTATTGGTTAGTTTGGCGACGGTAGGTTATATGATGAACTTGTCGCGTGGCGCCACACGACATTAGAAAAGGATATCGGCATACCAATTTCCATGCTATAATGGTAGAGCAAGGAGGAGTAGGCATGAGGATCATATTGACTGGCGGCGGCACCGGAGGCCATATTTATCCGGCGCTGTCCATCGCTGAACGTATACGCGCAGAAAATGCGGATGTCAATATTTTATATGTGGGCGCCGAAAATGGCATGGAAGCGGACATTGTCGGAAAAAAAACCGACTTGCCATTTACGGCTATCAAGGCCAAAGGCCTGCCGCGGCAATTAAATAAAGCATTGATATCGGCGGTGGCACATACCGGTCGTGGTCTTTGGGAAGCCGAACGCATCATGAAACGTTTTTCACCGGATTTGGTGATCGGAACGGGCGGTTATGTGTGCGGACCAACTATTTTGGCCGCCTGCAGACGCAAAATTCCCACCATCCTTCATGAACAAAATGCCTATCCCGGTTTTACCAATCGCCTTCTCGGCCCTTTTGTAAATCGTGTATTATTGAATTTTCCTGAGGCACGCGGTTATTTTAAAGGCAATCCGGACTTTGTTTTGACAGGACTGCCGGTTCGCGACGATATTTTGTCGGCAAAGCGCAGTGAGGGTTTGGAACGTTTCGGGCTGGATCCGTCGAAAAAAACGGTGCTTATCACCGGCGGCAGCCGTGGTGCTCAGAGCATAAATAGGGTATTGTCTCTTTCCATGACACTCCTTTTAGCCAATACCGATGCCCAAATAATTTTTGCTACAGGCGCCAATGGCTATGCTGAAACCATGCTGCTTTTGAAAGAAGACAATATCAACCCTCATGACGAACCGCGTCTGGTGGTTAAAGATTATTTATACGATATGCCCATGGCTTTGGCTGCAGCCGATGTGGTGGTCGGACGTGCCGGAGCCACATTTTTGGCTGAAATTGCCATGTGCGGGCTGCCGGGCATTTTAATTCCTTATCCCTACGCCAGTGAAAACCACCAGGCATATAATGCACAAGCCTATGTCGATGCAGGTGCTGCTGAAATGATCTTAGACAGGGATCTCACCGTGCCGAAGCTGCTTTCCACCTTAACACCGTTTATTCAAGACGAGGGCTATTATGTCGATAAGGTCAATCGCATGCGCACCATGGCGCGCCCGGAAGCAATGGATGACATTATGGCTGTCATTTATGAATATATATAAAGGGGAACATATATGAAGTCACAAGATTTATCAAGCAGTCACATTCACTTTATTGGCGTGGGCGGCATCGGTATGAGCGCCATAGCGAATGTGTTATTAGATATGGGTTGTGTGGTCTCAGGTTCTGATGAAAAAGAGTCTCAGCAAGTCACCCGTCTCATGGAAAAAGGGGCACAAATTGCCATCGGACAGCGCGCTGAAAACATCACTGCGAATATTGATTTGGTTGTTCATTCCACAGCCATTCGTACGAACAATCCGGAAAGAGCAGCAGCTGAAGAAAAAAACATCCCTGTGTGGCATCGCTCCGAGATGCTTGGCGCTTTGATGGCTGATCGCCGCGCCATTTGTATTGCCGGTAGCCATGGTAAAACCACCACTTCGTCCATGGTGTCGCTGATATTGGAAAAAAACAATTTTGATCCCACCATTGTTGTAGGTGGGGTCATCCAAGATATTGGCAGCAACGCCAAATATGGCCACAGCGATCTTTTGGTGGCAGAAGCGGATGAAAGTGATGGCAGTTTTGTCAATTTGTTGCCTTGGGTGTCGGTGGTGACCAATATAGAAGAAGATCACCTTGATCATTTTAAAGACATTACTGAGATTAGCCGGAGTTTCGCCGCTTTTATAGAAAAAACCAAATCCGACGGTCTGACCGTTCTCTGTGCCGATTGTGCCGAAACCATGAAAATGCAGGCTTTTTCTAAAGCCCCGGTTGTGACCTATGGCCTGTCGGATCAAGCCGATTATCAAGTAAAAAACCATCGCCAAATTGGAGCCCGTAATGAGGGCGATATTTATCATAAGGGCGTGTTGTTGGGGCATTTGGTATTAAAAATTCCCGGCCTACACAATGTGCTGAATGCAACCGCTGCAGTGATTACGGGCCTGCATCTTGGCTTGACTTTTGAGCAGATTGCGCCTGTATTGGCATCTTATGAAGGCACCATGCGCAGGTTTCAACATCAGGGAACCGTGTCGGATATTCAAGTATTTGACGACTATGCTCATCACCCAACTGAAATTCGAGCTACCATTCGGGCGGCAAAGGATTTTCATCAAGATAAGCCGGTGGTGGCTGTTTTCCAGCCCCATCGTTACAGCCGTACCCAAAGTTTGGCCAAGGCCTTTGCTGAATCGTTGGCTCTAGCCGATAAAGTTTATCTGCTGGATGTGTATCCGGCAGGAGAAGATCCCATTGCCGGGGTATCAAGCCAACTGATTGTGGACGCTTTGCCTGCTCATATGAACAGCTTTATCATTCCGGAAGAAACCCTTCCGGAAGAAATGGTGAATATATTAATGCCGGGCGACTTGGTGTTGGTTTTAGGCGCAGGATCAATCTGGCAACAAGCGCCAAAAATTGTGGATGCGCTGAAAAGAAAATATGAAAAATAAATGAGACAATCACAATTCCTCTCTGTTATACTAATTAAGAGGTGAAGCCATGGCAGATAATAAAGAACGCATATCGTCCGGTCGCGAACGCAAGCGCCGTCGCATCAGTCCCTATGCATGGATTGCTCTAGGCGTGACGGTTGTGGTTACCCTGTTGGTGGTCCTTCTTCTATCGCCTCTTTTAAACATAGAGACAGTGGATGTGAAAGGCGAGCAGGTTTTAACCGAAGATAAAGTGTTGAAGTTGGCCTATCAACCTGTGGGCACCAATATTTTTGCGTATGACAAAAAAGCGGCCATTCAATCATTGGAATCTTATCCCTATATAAAAACTGCTGAGATTTCTCGCCATTTGCCGCATGCGCTAAGCATCCGGATTATTGAGCGCAAACCTGTGGGTGTACTTTTGAATAAAAGTTTTTATTTACAGTTTAGTGAAGACGGACGTCTTTTAGACAGCACCAAAACCATCTCTGCGTATAATCTGCCTTTGATTACAGGCATTTCGCTAAACGCAGTGCCCCAACCGGGCGAAATCATTAAAGACAAAAGCTTTAAAGAAGCACTTGTCATCGTGAACGCCATGGGTGATGATTTGCTTAAAACGATTCAAGAAATCAATATTGGCAAAAAAGACAATATTACGGCCTATACAGCCAACGGTCTTGAAATAAAAATCGGCAATGCGGATCACATAGAAAGCCGCATGCGTGCCCTGGCAGACATATTAAATCAAGTGGTGATTACACAAACCGTAAAAGGCGATATTGAATACATCGATATGCGTTATAAAGGGGCGCCTGTCTTAAAAGTGAAAGGGGAAAATGCGATGCCGGTTGAAACTGCAGGACCGGCACAGGGCAGCATCTCTGCACAGCAAGAAGCCCAACCGGTGCAGGGTACCACGCAAGCTGCTCCCGCAGAAAGTGACTGACAGATAAAAAATTTTTCTGCGATGAGATAATGAACACAGAAAATAATTGCAAGCGCTCAACATATGGGTTATTATAGAAGAAATAATGATTAATAGTTGGAGGGGAAATGGATGTTTCAACTTGATGATAAGTTAGATGGTAATGCAGCAGTCATCAAAGTCATTGGTGTTGGCGGCGGCGGCGGCAACGCCGTTAATCGTATGATCGAAGCCAAAGTGCAAGGTGTGGAATTTATTGTCGCCAATACCGATGCACAGGTGCTGTCGCATTCAAAAGCCGACAAAAAAATTCAACTTGGCAACAAACTCACCCGCGGCCTCGGTGCCGGCGGGAATCCTGAAGTGGGCGAAAAAGCTGCTGAAGAAAGCCGTGAAGAAATTTCAAATGCTCTGGAAGGCGCAGATTTGGTTTTCGTAACCGCCGGCATGGGTGGCGGCACCGGTACGGGAGCAGCGCCCATCGTGGCCGAAGTGGCCAAAAGCCAAGGCGCGCTCACCATTGGTGTGGTGACCAAACCCTTTGCTTTTGAAGGCCGTAAACGCAAGAAAAATGCCATGGAAGGCATTTCCATTCTGACCGAAAAAGTGGATTCTCTGGTGACCATCCCCAATGATCGTCTGTTGGAAATCGCCAGTAAAGAAACCACCTTGGAAGAAGCCTTTAACATTGCTGATGACGTGCTTCGTCAGGGCGTTCAAGGTATTTCCGATACCATCACCAAGGTGGCCATGATCAACTTGGACTTTGCCGACGTGCGTTCCACCATGGCCAATACCGGTACTGCGCTTATGGGCGTGGGCTATGGTAAAGGTGAAGACCGCGCTGTTTCTGCTGCCAAAGCGGCTATTTCTTCACCCCTTTTGGAAACATCCATTGAAGGGGCAACCGCCATCTTGATGAATGTCTCTGGCGACAACCCCACACTTCTGGAAGCGCAAGCTGCTGCCGATTATATTTATGAAGCCGCCGGTGAAGATGCCGACGTTATTTTTGGTGCCATTAACGATCCGGATGCCAAAGATGATATTAAAATCACCGTTATTGCCACCGGATTTGATATTAAAGGCGACGACACCTATGACACCGGTGCCTTCAGCCGTCGTCAGGCCGAACGCCAAGAACCCTCTCGCACAACGCGCAGATCTTCCAGCGGCTATGAAGACGTTCGAATTCCTGATTTCTTAAAGGACACTCGAAACAGATTTTAAACCCAAGCGCCGCAAGGCGCTTTTTTGTTGCCGATTGCTACGCGCTAGATTAAAGGAGAACCAATGGCGAAACTATCGAGAACCGGTAAAAAGAAACATTCCAAATATCAAATGAGTGCCAAGGAAAAAGAAGCCGCGTCCCGTCAACCCAAACCGGAAGATCGAGAACGTGAACGGAAACGCGTTCGTTACAACGGCATAGCTTTGGCGCTTTTAAGCGTATCTCTGGTGCTCATCCTTTTTGGCCCTCGCTTTAATGCCATGGGCATTTCCTATGTGGCCGCCACAAGCATTGCTTACTTATGTACTGTGATTGCCGGTGCGTTGATGCTTTACAGTGTGCAGTTTGCTAAGGCCGATCGTCAAGCATCAACCAAAATTACAGGCGCGCTCATGGTC
>JAEZVS010000131.1 GCA_023443145.1 Bacillota bacterium
TTAAATGAAAAAGGCACAGTGGTCAGCGGACAGGGAATGGGCGTTTTGGGAGATTTTCTGACACAGACGGAAACAAAGATAGTGCCCATAAAAAACGATAAAGCGATTTTTTCTAATGGCATTGAGATTCCCATTCAACCTATGATTGGCGTTATTGGCGTTGCGCCTGCCGGAGATGCCGTTAATACCGGCACACCGGATAAACACGGCGGCAACATGGATAATACGATGGTTGCACCCGGGTCTACCCTTTATTTTAACGTTGAGACCGAAGGTGCTCTTTTTGCGCTTGGAGACGTCCATGCAGTGATGGGCGACGGGGAAATCGGTGTTTCCGGTCTTGAGATTCCCGCTGATGTGGAAGTCACATTAGAGGTGCTAAAAGATAAAACGATTGCCACCCCTGTTCTGGAAAATGATGACCAATGGTCGATTATTTATTCTGCGCCAACCCTTGATGAAGCAGCTAAAATGGCCACAGTAGAAATGTTTGAGTTTTTGAAGAGCAAAGTTGAGTTATCCGAAAATGATCTGGTGATGCTCATGAGCTTGGTCGGACAATTGGAAATTTGTCAAGTTGTGGATCCGTTGAAAACAGCACGCTTTGTTATGCCTAAGAAGTATTTGCCAACCGAGTTTTTCTAGAAAAAAATGGGGGAGATGAAATGAAAAAGCAAAGTGCGGTGTCTTTAGAGGATTTAGGCTACAAGCAAGAGTTAAAGCGCGTTCTTAGGTTCAGCGATTTATTTGTCTATGGCCTCATCTTCATGGTGCCGATTGCGCCTTTTGGGATATACGGCTTTGTGGCGGATATATCCAAAGGGATGGTTGCCTTGGCATATTTAATCGGAATGTCCGGTATGATTTTTACCGCTTTTAGCTATTGGAGGATGGCCGAAGCTTTTCCAATTGCAGGATCGGTATATGCATACGCCAGCAAGGGATTGGGTGAGGCCATAGGCTTTGTTGCCGGATGGACAATACTATCCGATTACATTCTTGTGCCTGCTTTGTTATATGTTGTCAGTGCGGCTGCTCTAGGAGCGATTATTCCGGGTGTGCCCGCTCTGGTTTGGATAGTAGGATTTATTTTGATTAATACGGTGATCAATGTTATAGGTATTGAGTTTACAGCGCGATTCAATAAGATTGTTTTGGTACTTGAATTGATCGTATTTCTTATTTTTGTTGTCATTGGGATAAAAGCGGTCGCAAACGGCGCAGGGGATGGATTTACTTTAAAGCCGCTTTATGACGCAGAGAAATTCAATATATCATTGGTCATGGGTGCCGTATCCATTGCTGTTTTGAGTTTCTTGGGTTTTGACGGCATCAGTACCTTAGCTGAAGAAGCCGAAGGAGGCGGCGCCACAGTCGGGAAAGCAAGCATTGCAGCTCTGTTGATGGTTGGTGTGTTGTTTATCACTCAAACATATGTGGCTGCGCTTGTTTGGCCGGATTACACGTCCTTTAAGGATCTGGATACAGCATTTTATGAAGTGGCCGAAGTGGCCGGTGGCGCAAAATTGATGTGGCTATGTTCAATTGCGACCGGCTTTGCCTGGGGAATAGCCAATTCGCTAGCTGCACAAGCCGCTATTTCGAGAATCATTTTTAGTATGTCGCGCGATCGGATGATGCCGAAGGTTTTGAATAAAGTTCACCCGAAGTTTCAAACACCCTATGTGGCGACAATTTTTGTTGCCATCATTTCTTTGATTATCACCCTGGCATTTGCAAAAAGCATTGATTATTTAAGTTCTCTGGTTAATTTTGGGGCACTAACAGGTTTTCTGGTTCTGCATGTGACAGTTATTTATCATTTTATTTTCAAGAAAAAATCAACACAATATGGTAAGCACCTTGTATTACCGCTGGTTGGTATTGCGATCATCGGCTATGTGTGGTTAAATCTTGATCCGGCTGCAAAAACCTTAGGCACCATATGGGTGGCTTTGGGTATTATTTATTATCTCGTGCTCAAATTTGTTTTAAAACGCGGTGTTGAACTGGATGTATAAAAAACGTTTAAAAAGAAGGCTGTCATTTTAAGGTGACAGCCTTCTTTTTTTTGTCCATTAAATTTGTCTGAAACGAAAAAGTTTTTAAATGTCATATGGAACGGAAAAAGCAATATCACACAGTTAAAATATGTTGGATGTCACGGCAAATATCGATCATTCGACCGTCAGAAATGTCGTTTGTGGTTTTACTTGAGAAATCTTGCGATGTTTTAAGAGAAATGATTTTCTTTTCGAGCAAGGAATGGGTGCGGGTATCGTATTTCACAAAAATTTTTTGAATGGCCTGATTGGAAGACGCGTCTAATATGCGCAAATCAATTATGAGCATATTATCGGCTGAATTGAAGACAAATGTACCTTCATTTGCAGCGGTAAACTCAGTTATTTGATCGTAATTTGACACACGAGCGATGCTTTTGGGACCGTGGCGTTCAATATGAAGATGAGAAGACGGGGCTTCGCGGTTCAATGTCTGTTCATTTGTTTGTATTGTCATAGAGGATTGTGTTGAAGGTGATGGAGAAGCCGCTGATGGATCAGCCTCAGTATGAGAAGCAGAGTGTCCGCAGCCTGTGAGCACGAACAAAGCAACAATAACAGATAATAAATAAAATGGTTTCATGAGTCCTCCTACATTATAAAATTCCTATAATTAATATATACCCCGGACTTAATGACCAAATGGTCTGTAAGCGATTACTAAATCCAATCATACACCATCAAAACAAACTGTAAAACAAATGATATAAAATGCTCGGTAAAAAGGAGCAAGCCTCTTTGCGTAAAATTAAAATAATTTAGATAGCATGAAAAAATCCTCAAAGGGTTACCTGCTATGTTCATTTTGGAAAAAATAAAAAATAAATAAAAAAAGGCTTGACGGGAGAGAAAAAGGATGGTAATATAAACAAGCTGTCTCGTCGAGGCAGCGGTTCTTTGAAAACAACACAGCAACAACTTACGAAAGCGAAATAAAAGCGAACGTAAGC
>JAEZVS010000136.1 GCA_023443145.1 Bacillota bacterium
GCCTCTTTACGAGAAAGGCCGAAACCATGAGCAACCACCGCATCCAAACGCGGTTGGTTAACAAAAATTCTCAGCTCTTTTTCCCGGCGAATCGGCGGTTTCCATTCGCCATAAGGCACCTGTTTAAAAGTGAGAGGGACCCGCTTGACGCTTATCGCCGATTGACAAATAAAATCCGCCAGTTCCTTGACAACAAACACATCACAGCCATCGTCGCGCACAATAAGATCACCCATTTTTTCGCGCACGAACCCCAAACTCATAAGGGCTCCCAGATAATCTCGATGATTGACATGAGCAAACCTCATCCGACCTGTGCCGCGCAATACAACCATTTCAAAATTCTCCGGACGGGGTGTCTCTTCATACATGCTGAGATAAAGACGCACACGCTCCGCGTCATCCCAACCGCCCCACGCATGCCAATGTACAGACGATGCATGTAAAAGCGATTCGTACTCTGCCACCATCACCCGAGGAATGAAATCGGTGCGTTCGTCCTGCCATCGCGTTTCTACGCGTCGGAGCGCATCTTGAAGTTTTTCTTTAAAACCCACTTCACTCATGGAAGGCTCACAGAAAAGAGCAGACGCACCAGCACGGATACAATAAGGCGCTCTGCAAAAGACAACAGAAAGAGGGCGACAATGGGCGTAAAGTTTAAAGGCGAAAGCAAGAAAGCCGGCATAAAGCTTTCTAATTTTGCCAAAAAAGGATCTGTTAAATCGGTGATAAATTGCACGATCTTATTATATGGATCTACAGGAAACCAACTTAAAAGTACCCGCGCCACAATTAAAAATTCGTACATACCAAATGCCAGCTTGACGGCATTCAGCAAAATAGAACCTGCACTCAGCATGGATTGATGCGCTCCTCTTTCACTTGATTATTTTTTTCACAGCTGGCCAAAATTGCCGCTTGTAAAGCTGTCCGTCCGCCCATTTCCTCTAAAGCCAAAACACCGGCAATGGTGGTGCCTGCCGGGGAAGTCACCTTATCTTTTAATACTGCAGGATGTTCACCGGTTTCAAGAACCAACTTGGCGGCACCCAACATCGTCTGTGCTGAAAGGCGAATGGCGTCTTTTCTCCCGATGCCCAGCATGACCAAAGCATCACTGGCGGCCTCAATCATTTGAAAAAAGAAAGCAGGAGCACATCCATTGACAGCCGAAGCATTGTCTAGGCCATCTTCTGAAAGCACCACAGCTTCGCCCAGTGTACGGAAAATTTCCACCGCTAAGTTAAGATCCTTTTCACCGACCCCATCCCCCGGCGTCAGCACACTCATAGCAGCGGCTACTTGGGCCGCCAAATTGGGCATCACCCGCACCACTCTATCATGACCGAAAACCCTTTCCAATGCTGAAAGAGGGGTGCCGGCCAAAATAGAAATCACCAACGGATGTGCATCCAAGGCCTTTTCTTCAGCCAACATCCCGGCCACTTGATCCAGTTGCTGCGGCTTCGCCGCCAGCACCACCACATCCGATTGGGTATACACTTTAAAGCTTTTGTCCACCCGCTCAATCCCATAGGTTTGCGTCAAATATTCGCCTCGTTCAACCGAAGGGTCATAAAAAGACATCTGCCACGCATCAGGCGCTTTGCTCCGCAAACCCGAAATGATGGTTTCGGCCATGTTGCCTGCACCAATAAAACCCAGGCGCAACATTAAAAGTCACCCGGTTCGCGATAAAATTCAGTCCAACGACCCACCGGTTCGCTGTAGTCGCTGTCTAAAAATCCGCCGCGAAGGGCATTGTCCAAACTGACTGATGGGGGGGCAGCCACAAAAATAGAACCGCGATCATTGATTTTTTCAATATGACCGCCCAAAGCAAAAACTGCGCCACTCACAAAGTTGACAATATTGGTGGCCACTTGCACATCGCAATTATGCAAATCAAAAACCACAATGCGATTGTAAAGCAAGTCTTGCGCAATGGTTTCTGCTTCTTCAAAACGAATGGGTTGGAGCAAGGTTACTTTCATGTCGCTTTCCACCTCTGCATCTCTGGTTTCCATGTCGTGAGAAGAGCGGAAAAAGCTGCGTTCTTCTCGAGCCGGAGCCAATTCCCGCGGTTCATCTCTGTAACGGCGTTCCTTCGTTTCATCCATAGGCGCATTGCCTTCTTCACCGACAAAACCTAAAATATTTAAAAACTTTCTTCCAATTCCCTGAGCCATGTGATACCTCCGATTTTTTTATGAAAATAATGCACTGCCAATGCGAACCATATTCGCCCCTTCTTCAACAGCAATCACATAATCGCCGCTCATGCCCATTGAAAGCCACTTCATTTGCACATGGGGCATAGATTTATTTTGCATGTCTTCAAAAAGTGTGCGCATTTGTTTAAAATATGGGCGCACCTCTTCTTTATTTTCTGCATTGGGCGCAATAAACATAAGTCCTTGCACCCGCAAGTGAGTCAAAGGAGCCAAATCCTGCAGAAAATCCTCTACTTCTTCGGCAGGCATCCCCGACTTCTGAGCCTCACAAGCCATATTCACTTGAACCAAAACATCCAAGGTGCGATCTATCGCAGCCGCACGTTTGTTGATTTCACGAGCCAGCTTCATGCTGTCTAATGACTGAATAAGCGAGACCTTATCTACCACTTGCCGCACCTTATTGGTTTGCAGATGCCCCAACAAATGGAATACCGCTTCGCTTTGTTGAAACACTTCCCATTTGGGGATCAACTCCTGCACCCGATTTTCACCAAAAGTGCGCACCCCGCAACCATAGGCTGTATGCATCTCATCTATTGTGTGATATTTGCTTACCGCCACGATACACACTTCGCCGCCATCTTTTACTTGCCGCTGGCGTGCTCGGGCAATTTCGTCCTTTATTCTTTTCAAATTCTCGGCTACAGACACATTCTCACCTTCACTTTAACAACTCACCCTCACGCACCCAATAGGGAGTCAGAATGATTTCTGTATTTTGAGGGAGCATTTCTAAAACCACCTGATCTTCTCTTTCTTGTTTCACCTGCACAGCTTGCCATTTTACCACTCCACTGTTCACAATATAGACACCGGGTATATTTTTCCCATTTTTATCTTTACGCATGACAATGGCTTTTTTAGGTAAATTGAGTAAGTTTTTTTCCCAGCGGTAGCATTCGGCCATGACCACACGTTTTTGTAAAAACTCATCACTCATAGGCCCTAAGTTAAGCCGAACCAGCGATCGACCATCCGAAAGTTTATGCATCTCCTCAACCACTGCCACGACATTATCAGGCAAATCCTTAAAACGCACCCTGACCGCATCTCCCTCCCGTTCAATCAGAGGATTTTTCGTTTCGGGAAGAAAAATATATAAAGAAGCAGGTTTCAAATTATCAATGATGGTTGCATAGACGGCATTTTGTGACACCGCCCAGGATTTTTCATCTTTAGGAGCACCGTTTTTTTCATCTGAATAGATATGCTTAAAATCTAATTTAACAATATCTTTAACATCATTAAGCTCTTCATATCCATCCGGGTGAAAATTTACAATGCCGGGCTCCGGAGAAAGAATATCACGCTTCACCTTTTTGTCATCCTGGTTATACGTTAAGAGCCCAATGGCTTGGTTCTTAGCCACTCGATCGCCTTGTTTGACTTTCGCTTCCGCAAATCCGTCAGCCTCCACATGCACCACTGCCGCATCGGTATGTATAAAGCCATATGCCTCCATGGTGACATCGCGCGTTTCCTGCCCCACCACATAGGTGTCGATGAGATGGTATTGTATTTTTCCCAATAAAGAACTGACCGCCACCCAAAAAATGAGAAAGGCCATAAGCACAATCACCACACGGTGAACGGGATGCAATTCCAAGAAAAATCTTCGAAATTTATTTTTCATAGATTCACCATCCTACAGAATCTCATGAAACATTATAATACAAAGTAAATCATTTATCGAGAGAAAATATGGGATTCAACCAAATTATTGGTGTTTTTTAGTCAGGAAGCAAGATTCTAGCTAAAACCCCTCTCTTATAAATAAACAATCGACAACCATGAATCAGCTCTAGGATTTATAACCAAATAGTCTATTATTTGTCAACCGTTGACGCTACGCACCTGTTCTATACAAAAGCTGCAATAAAACACAATCAGATATTTACAAGAAAAACACAAACTGCAGCTATAACAAAATAATTGTTTTTATTTTTATTGATTTATGTGTTTGAGTCATTATTTTCGTTGCAATATTATGCGTAAATATCATAAAATTAAAAAGCAACAATCCTAACAGCAATCCATATCTTTTTGAATTATCTTTTATTCTATAAAAGGCAGCGCATTAAGTAAATTTTTATTTAATACGCTGCCTTTTAAATTTTATTATCTTCGTTATTTCCAGAAGCATTAAAATGCCTAGCAATATAGGAAGATATATCCTTAATCTTATCTTTCGGTTGAATTGACTTATAACTAATATAGATGTTTATGCTAACCTCCGAGCTGTCAAAATAGCGCTTATGATATCTGTCATCATTAATAGGAAGTGAATCCAAATAAACTTCTACCGCATGCAATCTCGGCAGAAAATCATAAAGCATCTCTGTCTCGCCCTCGAAGATGATTTTGGGAAGAAAGTGATACACCTTGCTAATCACATCAATAAAGCGAGATCCCTCAAAGGTTTGAGGC
>JAEZVS010000157.1 GCA_023443145.1 Bacillota bacterium
ACCATTGACGGTGCAAGAGATGCCACCATCGCCGGTGAAACACCCAACGATATTCCCTTGCGCTTAGAACTCAGCCAAATCGGCCACATATTCTGCACCGGTCGTAAAGCTTTTGATATGCTGAAAAAACACTGGGGAGATGCCATAACGATACCTGTCACCCGTCTACCCTCTCCATCTGCCGCCAACCGTGCCCGCTATTCTGACGAAGCGCTCATCTCTGCGGTACAGATCATCCGCACAACGCTGGAATCGCTTCGTATGACGCGACGCAAACCGTTTCCCACCGGGTTGCCGCTATTTGAAGTGCGCCAGACCCTAAAAGGTGAATTTGTGGACACCTTATACGAAGATGATGTGATGAGACTGGAGCGCATTGAAAGCTGGAACCATCCATCACCGGCCGACGGATTTTATGATCAAGAAGAATTGGAATGGGTCTCCGTTATTTCAGGCTGGGCGATGCTGGAAAACGATGCCGGCGAACGGCAAATGCTTCGCAGTGGAGACCACTGCCTCATACACCCGCATCAACGCCATCGCGTAGTAGAAACCGCTTCTCCCTGCATCTGGATTTGCCTCTATCGAAAAAGAACACCGCCTTCCAATCATCCATGAAATGACTTACCGCGCCCGGTGCGCGGTTTTTTTAATGGTCCTCGGCTTGCGATATGGATTTTAATATGGTACTCTATTTTCTGATTATAGAATAAGGAGTGGCTATCTTGAATAATTCAAATTGGATGTATGATGCAAACTCTCGTAAGGCCACTGTTCTTTCCGGCACAGTGCAATTGCCGCCGAATACTTTTCGAGGTGCACGCAAACTTCAACACATCGATTTTGGTGACAGTCTTGCTTACCTCCCTGATGATTGTTGCCGTCATGCGGTCGCTTTGCAGACCGTACATATGCCTTCTACCATAGCAACTCTTGGCCGTCATGCCTTTGCCGACTGCCATGCTTTGACTGAAGTAAACCTGCCGAAAGGCATCACCATTATCCCCGAAGGATTTTTGCAACGCGCCCATTCTCTTATATATTTAAAATTGCCGCCGACAATACGTAGCATCGGCAAAAACGCTTTTCGCGATTGTGCTCAATTGCAGCATCTTGAGTTGCCCGAGGGCCTCAGTCATTTGGACGACGGTGCCCTGGCCGGTGCGCAAGCGCTGCAATACATCCATCTGCCGTCCTCTCTCGACCGCTTAGGCGTGGACGCCCTGCCTAGAGGCGGTGCGATGACAGAAGTAACCGTTTCTGCCGGCAACAAGGCCTATACCACGCGAGAAGGCGCTATTTATAGCGATAATGGCCGCACCTTGCTTTATTGGCCTTCAAACCATCCGCAAACGGTCTTACACATTCCGGAAGGCACCCATACGATAGCGCCCCATGCTTTTCGAGGCGCCCGAAAATTACTGCAAGTCGTCTGTCCGTCCTCTTTAAAGCAAGTGGGCGTGGGTGCTTTTGCAGAATCCAGCATTGAACAAGTGGTGTTTCAGTCAACACCTGTACTTGACGAGCCCACGGTCATGAGCGATGGCCTTTTTTATGGCACCGCCCTCACCGCTTTTACTTGGCCGGATGGAATCACTCGCCTACCGGCCTTTGCCTTTGCCCATAGTGCGCTGGCTTCCGTTGATCTACCTGAAAACTTGCAATACATTGGCCAAGGCGCTTTCTAACGCACCCACTTAAGTGATGTTCATCTCTCCCCAAGCATTATGTCCATCGGGGAGGGCGCCTTTTACGGCATTGACCGCTTACATATTCATCATGCACACTTGCCCTGCCTCCCGGCCGCCCTACGCCCTTTAGCTGCCGGCGATCTTCCGCGCGATGCTTTTCTGATACTGCCGGAAGGAACCATCCCCTATCTTGTGGCCGATGAGCAGGAACCCATCTGCACCCATTTGGATGCCATCTGTTCCAGCCACAACTTATCGTGGTCGAACTTTGATGAAGCGGCTCGCCACTTTTCAACCCTTCATCATCAGATGGAAGTGGCGTTGTTACGCCTTACCGCCCGTCAGACACCTGAAACCGTACATGCCCTGCGATATCGACACTTATTGGCCCGCCATGCCCGCTTTGCTGCCGAAACCCTCATTCATCGCCAAGATGAAGACACGTTGGCACAACTTTTGCATATGGTGATGCTCTCTGCCGATGAACTGGTGGCCCTGATATATCTGGCCGATCGTAAAGCAGCCCACGGCTGCAAACGCCTTTTATCCATGTGCCATGCGCCGGAGCCTAGGCGTTTTGCCATCTAGGAGGTGCCGTCATGCCTCATATCGAATCCCGCTGCCATGACAGCGCAGCGACCGATCTGGCTCGTGACATTCTAAAAACTGCCCAGCAGGATTTATTGGTTTCTTTACGTTTTTTGGATGTGGTGTGTCATCGTTTGAACCAACACATTGTTTTTCATGCCAATCCTTCCGGTATTGACCGTCAACACCTTTATTGCAACCCGGAAGATCTGATCAAAGGTTATCAGAACGATCCGCGTTCTGCGTCACGACTTTATTTGCACATGTTGCTCCATGGCATCTTCCATCATTTTAGCCATCGTCAGCTGACAAATGCGTTTTGGCATCTGGCGTGCGACATGGTCACGGAATCCGTTATTTTAAAGTTGGACATCCCGGCCTGCCGCAGTCCTCGAGACCACAGCCAACGGGTGGCCCTTGCGCCCTATGAAGCAGCCCTACCCACCTTTACCGCCGATCATCTCTTTCGCCACCTTCTCTCTCATCCACCGGCTGATCCGGATCGATTGGCCACACTTTTTCACCGCGATCATCATTTATATTGGCAAGATGCCGATGCTTTATCCAATTCCGGTGACACAGGCGAAGCCGATCGACTTCTGCAAAGCCAAGCCTTTGATCTCTTGTCCGCTTACCAAAAAGAGCAGCCTTTAAATTGGGAGGCCCTTACTGTTGAAGTGGACATGGCTATAGAGCAAATGCAAGGCACATTGGGCACCGCTGCCGCTGCCATGAAACAGCACCTCTCTCTTTTGCACCCGGATGCCGTTGATTTTGATGATTTTTTACGTCGATTCGCCCGGCTGCACGATGCACTACAAGTGGACATAGACAGTTTCGACCCCATTTTCTATACGTATGGTCTCAACCTTTATGGGCGCCTGCCTTTGATCGAGCCTTTGGAAACACAAGAAATTGAAAAAATCGATGAATTCGTCATTGCCATCGACACTTCCGGTTCATGCTCCGGCGAAGTGGTGCAAGCTTTTTTAGAAAAAACTTGTTCACTGTTAAAAACCCGAGAGCGCTTTAACCATCAAATCAATCTATATTTATTTACCTGCGACTGCCAAATTCAGGACGAACGCCATCTAACTCAGCTGGATGATGTGCAAGAGTTGCTGATGCAAACACCCCTCAAAGGGTTTGGCGGTACCGACTTTCGACCTGTTTTTGCGCGCGTGGCCCAACTTCAAGAAGAAGGCCGCTTGCAACATCTGCGCGGCCTTCTCTATTTTACCGACGGTTTGGGCATCTATCCCAAAGCCGTGCCCCCCTATGACACGGGCTTTGTGTTTTTGGATCAGAGCCCGCATTTGCACGACCCCGATTTTCCGCCCTGGGCCATGAAAGTGATTCTTTCGTCAGATGGTCTTAATGTGAAATCTGCTGCCTCTGAAAGGAGATCTTTGTGAACATCCACGATGCCCGTATTCAAATTGAACAAGCTGTGCGCTCTTATTTAAAGAAAGACAGCGCCGGTCGTTATCGTATCCCCGTTTCCCAACAACGCCCCATCTTTATGCTGGGGGCGCCCGGCATCGGCAAGACCGCCATCATGGCTCAAATTGCCGGCCATTTGGCACTCAACCTTGTCTCCTACACCATGACCCACCACACCCGCCAAAGCGCTCTTGGCCTGCCCATCATCTCTGAACGACAATATGACGGTGAGACGGTGCCTATCTCTGAATACACCATGAGTGAAATCATCGCCACAATTCATGAAACCATCGCATCCACCGGTATTAAGGAAGGCATTCTCTTTTTAGACGAAATCAATTGTGTTTCTGAGACACTGGCGCCGGCTATGTTGGAATTTTTACAATATAAAGTGTTCGGCCGCCATCAGGTTCCCCCGGGATGGGTCATTGTGACGGCCGGAAATCCCGCTGCTTACAACCGCACCGTGCGCGAGTTTGACATTGCCACCTTAGACCGCTTACGCGTGCTGGAAGTAACGGAAGATTATACCGCATGGCGCCTTTACGCCAAAGACAGCGGTGTACATGGTGCCGTTTTGGGCTTTCTGGATTTAAAACCCAACCACTTTTACCACATCGAAACCATTCCCGAAGGCAAACGATATGTCACTGCCCGCGGGTGGGATGATTTATCCAAGACCATCCAACTTTATGAAGAAGAGGGGTTTCCCATCGACCGTGCTCTAATCGATTCATTTATTCGCGTACCCCAAATTGCACGGGAATTTTCCGCATATTATGATCTCTATATACTCTACAGCCGCACCTATGCCGTTGCCGACATTCTAAGCGGCCATGTGCGTCCTGATGTGCTGTCCCGTGCTCAAAACGCCCCCTTCGATGAACGGCTTTCGCTCATCGGTCTGCTGACCGGAGATATTCAAAAAGATTGTCGCCAATATGTGCTGGAAGCAGACCTTCTCGCCCATTTACAAGCCCGCTTCACCGATGCAAAAAAAGCGTTCAACCAAGATATGGCGACGGCCATCGCCCAACTGGAAACGTTCATAGAAGAGGAAAGGGCACACCTGCACACAATAGACGCCGCCGGTCAAATGAAAAGAGATGAACGCCATCTCCACCAAGCGGCTCTCACCTTTTTTGATGAAACCCTCAGAAAGATGAGCCTTGAAACGTCCCTCTATTCCTTAATTGCGGAACAATCCAACGCCGATGACCGATGGAACGAAAAAGAAAACGTTCCACAGCATGTCGATTTGAGCAGTTCAAAAGCAGCCTCTGAGCCGGTAAGCGTCACAAACGCCGAACATTTGAAAAACATTTCTCCTTATCCCCTTATGCGGCATCTTTTTAACAGCCGCGTATCACACTGGAACCAAAGCGCCCGCACCATTGCCGACAAGCTGCACCACCTTTTCACCTTTGCGGAAAATGCCTTCGGCAATGGTGAGGACATGGCTTTGGTGGCCACGGAACTCAGTGTGGGGCTCTACTCAGCCACTTATTTGGCCGAACGACCCCATCCTGATTTTGAGCGCCATAAAAATCATTTGGCCTTAGAACGCCGGCGTGATGATCTGGTGGCGCGGGCACAAACCTTTCAACTGTAAAAAAGAAAGCGAGTCGTCGGTTCATGCCAACCGGCGACTCGCTTTTTATAAATGGCACTGTTCCGCCGCACCACAATCCCTGCCAAGAGCAACGCCAACCATAAATCAAGCTGCGCGTTCAAACATCGGCTTCAAGCAGCCGGGCTCCTTGCGTTCTGGTTTCATGTACGGCAAAAACGCCCACATTCGAGAAAAACTTTCCCGAATGTGGGCGCTCAGAGATCAATTATACTTCGTATTTCCAGAGGCCGTGCAGGTTGCAATATTCATACACACGCACCACTTTTTCATCGTCAGCCAACACGAAGTCGGCTTCCGGTTCCATATCCGGTGTCAGATCGGCACGAAGCACACGTTTATCGGTTTGCACTGCAATGAAGTTGATGAGATGTTCTTCCGTCATGGGGTGCTTGGTGCTGCCCACCACCACATGTACGTTTTTGCCGTCAATTTCCACAACAGGCACGTGTTTTTCATTGGCTGCATCGGTGGTATTGGCTTTAAGAACTTGGAAGCCTTCCATAGCCCCTTCCTGCACAGTATAAATCAATTCAAATACATTTTTGGTTTCTTTACAACGAACAAATTTC
The DNA here is from genome assembly GCA_023443145.1 of Bacillota bacterium. Taxonomy (GTDB): domain Bacteria; phylum Bacillota; class Peptococcia; order Peptococcales; family Peptococcaceae; genus Peptococcus. The sequence continues at coordinate 5,925 of JAEZVS010000157.1, forward strand.
AATTCTTCCATTATTTAACCCTCCAAATGATTAATACATCCTCTGTTAAAATATTACATTTGTTTCACTGATTGTCATATACCCAGGTGAGCGCCCTTTAAACACACTCACTGTTTTTTCCAGTGCGTGCCATTTTTACCATCTTCCAATACAATGCCCAACGCACCCAAACGATCACGGATGGCATCAGAAAGCGCAAAGTTTTTTTCTTTTCGGGCTTCCGCACGAAGATCGATTAAAAGCGCCATCAACTGCTCCGACAAATCATCAGCGGTGCCTTCCTCCTTTTGAAAATCAAGGCCCAACACGTGAAAAAGACGGTCAAAACAAGCAAGGGCCTCATCAATAACCCCACGATTGAGATCGTCTTCCCGCAAATAGGTGTTGCTGTCTCGGGCCAGGTCGAAAAGAGCACTGATGGCCAGCGCTGTGTTAAAGTCGTCATCCATTGCCGTGCGGAAAGCCTCTTCCGCCGCTTTCACTTGCCGGCGTAGAGTCAAGGCGCGCTCATTTTCATCTCCACGTGCTTCTTCCCGCACTTGCGCAAGCGCCATGCGGGCATTTTTCAGACGCTCCAAGCCGCGGGTCGCCACGGCCAGCTTATCGTCATCAAAATCAAGCGGACTGCGATAGTGCACCGAAAGAAGGTAAAAGCGCACCACATCACCGGGAAAACGTTCCAACACATCCCGCAAAAGGAAAAAGTTGCCCAATGACTTGCTCATTTTTTCCTCATTAATGGTGATAAAGCCGTTGTGCATCCAATAACGCGCCATGGGCGCATGGGTGAGGGCACAGCTTTGGGCAATTTCATTTTCATGGTGGGGAAAAATCAGGTCTTGACCGCCGCCATGTATGTCAAAAGTGGGCCCCAAATAATGGCGGCTCATGGCCGAGCATTCGATGTGCCAGCCCGGCCGTCCCTCGCCCCAGGGGGCGGCCCAACTGGGTTCCCCTTCTTTGGCCCCTTTCCAAAGGGCAAAATCCAGAGGATCGCGCTTGGTTTCATTCACATCCACCCGTGCACCGGCGAGAAGTTCATCAATATTGCGTCCTGAAAGAGCACCATAATCCTCAAATTTGCGCACGGAGAAATACACATCACCATTATCCATAGTGTAGGCATAGCCGCCATCAATGAGTTCTTGCACAAATTGAATGATGTCGTCCATGTGCTCACTCACCTTGGGATTTTTGCTGGCCGGCATGATATTTAGCTTGGCTGTATCTTCGAAAAAGGCCTCAATATAAAACTCTGCCACTTCTTGGGCTGTTTTGTTTTCCTCGTGAGAACGGCGAATAATCTTATCATCCACGTCGGTAAAATTGGATATATACGTCACGTCAAAGCCCCGATAGGCAAAATAACGTCTGACTGTATCAAACACGACAATGGGACGCGCATTGCCCAGGTGAATATAGTTATAAGTTGTTGGACCGCATACATACATGCGCACCTTACCTGTCTCCAACGGCTCAAAAGCCTCTTTGCGGTTGGTCATGGTATTATAGATGGTGATGCTCATTTTTGATCCTCCTCTATTTGATCCAGACGAATCTGAATATCGTCCAAGCGCTGACGCAAATCGGTCAAACATTCACAAATGGGATCTGGCAGGCGATTATGCTCTAAGTCGGCGTTGTGTTTGGATGGCATCACCCTGCTGCCATCTTGCACCACAATCTTACCGGGAATACCCACCACCGTGCAGTCATCGGGCACATCTCTAAGGACCACCGAGCCGGCACCGATTTTGACGTTGTTGCCGATGGTGATGTTGCCCAACACTTTCGCGCCGCTGGATATCATCACCCGATCACCTACAGTGGGATGACGCTTGCCTTTTTCTTTCCCTGTACCGCCCAGAGTCACACCTTGAAAGAGGGTGACATCGTCACCCACAATGGTGGTTTCACCAATGACGATGCCGCAACCGTGGTCAATAAACAGACCGGAACCGATTTGAGCACCGGGATGAATTTCCACCTGCGTAAAAAACCGCGCCACTTGCGACAAAAAACGGGCCAAAGTACGTAAATGCATCCGATAAAGCTTGTGGGTAAAACGATGCACCCAGATGGCATGCAAACCCGGATAATTAAACACCACCTCCAACACCGTCTTGGCTGCCGGATCTCGTTCAAACACCACTTCAATATCCCGTTTAAATCGATCAAACATGGCATGCCTCCTTTAAAGAAAGATCTGCCACCAATTCCACCGGACAATGATCCGAGCCAAAAATATCGTCATGAATATGTGTAAATTGAATGCGATCGGTGATGTCGTCACTCACCACAAAATAGTCAATGCGCCAACCGGCATTCCGTTCACGCGCTTTAAAACGATAGCTCCACCATGAATAAACATCGGTCACATCCGGATGTTGATGCCGCCAAGTATCCACAAAGCCGGCATTAAGAAGGTTGGTAAACTGTCCGCGTTCTTCATCAGTGAAGCCGGCATTTCGACGGTTGCTTTTCGGGTTCTTCAGATCGATTTCCGTATGCGCCACGTTTAAATCACCGCATAGAACCACCGGTTTTTGCTTTTTCAGTCCCACCAGGTAATCCCGCCAAGCATTCTCCCAAGTCATACGATAATCCAGCCGCGCCAGCTCATTTTGACTGTTGGGGGTGTAGGTGGTTACGAAATAAAATGTGCCCATATCCAGCGTAATGACACGCCCCTCGTGATCGTGTTCATCAATACCCAGGCCATACCGCACATCCAGCGGTTCATGGCGGGTAAACACCGCCGTTCCGGAATAGCCTTTCCGTTCGGCACTGTTGAAATAAATATGATAGCCCGGCAAATCCAGCTCAATTTGATGAGGCTGAAGTTTGGTTTCCTGCAGCGCAAAAAAATCCGCATCCAAAGCCTCAAACGCCTCCATAAACCCTTTATTGACAGCGGCACGCAAACCGTTGACGTTCCAAGAAATAAATTTCATATATGTTCCTTTCCAAGCGGCACGTTGTTACAAGCACACGTATTGGTCTTATACCCTAAGTGGAGCATAGCAAAAATAAAAAAGCCGCACGCATGCGTGCGACTGGGTCTGTTGATTAGCCGATGATTGATTCAATCTTTTCTTCATATTCTTCAATGTCTTTTTCGCCGGCCATTTTACCGACATATTCACCATCATTGAAGAAAAGCACTTGGGGAACCCCTTTTAAGGAGAACCGTTGGAAAAGACCTTTCTGTTCTTCGACATCAACCGTGTAGAAACCGAATTTACCTTCGAAATCTTCTTCCAGCTCTTCCAGTTTCGGTTTAACCGCCTGGCACACATGACATGTTTTGCGGGTGAAGATCACACAACACGGTTCTCCATCGTCATAGACGATTTCTTCAAACAAATCAGAGTCTAATTTCTGCATAACACTCCCACTCTCCTAACTTGTTCGTTCACTAGGTCAATTATGACAATACCAAGTATAACAAATATTACTATTATTGTCCATACCTCTCACTTAAAGTCATAGGAGGCAACACATGCCGGAGCTTGCATTCCGGCGTTTAAGAGCGCGCCACCCTCGCCTTTACAAAGCGAATAAACTGGGTATTGTAGTAATCGGCCAAGGTAGGGCCGCTATGTACGTCATAATATGGTACCTCATCGCTGCCCAAAGCCGCTTCAAAATCGGAAAAGAGCGCATCGATGGCTCCTGCGGGCACGCCCGGCAATTTTTCGCCGGCGGCTTTCAATCGATGCTCAAATAATTCAAGATGCCCTTTCATCTTCCCGCCTCCTTGTGCTATGATAAATGCCGAATCTGTGAATTATTATACCCGATTGCGCCTTTGAAATAAAGACGGCGCATGACGAAAAGGAGACTTTCATGGCACGCGTTCGTCATATACCCGGCACCATCGACCGCCTTTTGGCGCATCCGTTGGTGATTACCAAAGCTGTTCCCACACCCGATTTTTGGCAAAAACAATTTGTCTGCAAACAGCCCTTGCATCTGGAGATTGGCTCCGGGCGAGGCCGCTTTATTTACGAAGCCGCAAAACGTCATCCGGAGCTAAATTTTTTAGCCCTTGATGTGGAGCCTGAAATCATTATGGAAGCCATCGATACCTATGCGGGCTTAGACGATTTTTCTGAAAATGTACGTTTTATGTCGGCAGATGCGCGCCATTTGGCCAAGATTTTGCCCCCGGCAAGTGTGACCCAACTCTACCTGCATTTTTCCGATCCCTGGCCCAAAACCCGCCACGCCAAACGCCGTCTCACCGCCCCGGACTTTTTAGCGGTTTATCAAAAAATTCTCCATCCGGAAGGCACCCTTCTCTTTAAAACCGACCATATCGATTTTTATCACTGGAGCCGAACCACCTTGATGGAATGCGGATGGCAACTTCTTTCCGATACAGCAGATCTTTACGCCGATCTGCCTGCTAACAACATCGCCACCGAGTATGAGCGCAAATTTCAAAAAAAAGGCACGCCCATTCATCAAATTTTGGCTCAACCGCCAAAAAATGCATAAGGCGTGCCGACGGCATACCGATGACATTGTCAAAAGAAAGCAGAAGCGCCCATTAAGCGTTTAAGAGACGTTCCACCTTTTTTTCCAGTTCTTTCGGCGTAACGGTGGGCGCATAACGGGAAACAACATGTCCTTCTCTATCCACCAAAAACTTCGTGAAGTTCCATTTCAAATCGTCACCCTCACGGGTTTGACCCAACTCTTCCAATTTTTGCAAGAATCCGGCCGTCGCTGAATTCACGGCATCTTCCGGCTGCTGTTCTTTTAAGAATTTGTAAAGCGGATGGGCGCCTTCACCG
>JAEZVS010000179.1 GCA_023443145.1 Bacillota bacterium
AGACAAAAGATGTGCCGCGTCTTTTGGCCATCGCTGCCACCAACCGGGAGGAAAAAGCAAATTCAGTGGCATTCTGGCGTTTGGTGGCCGCTCATTTGGCGCCGGATGTGGATACGCATTTTCGCAATCTGGGTAAAGGGCAGATTTTTGACTGCTTTGGCTGCAGTTGGCAGCGTTGCACCAACGAAGGCTGTCCGCGCACGGATCTTTTAAAAGAGGAAATTTACGATGAACTTATTGCCGCCGATGCGTTGCTTTTATTGGCGCCCAACTTAAACGATGCCATTGGCCCTGAGTTGGCGGCGTTTATCAATCGTCTCACCTATTTGGGCAACCGCCATCTGCTTTCGAAAAAATTGGCCTATGCCATTATCGTCAGCGGCTATTCGGGAGGCGATTTACTGGCGCGACAAATATTGAATGCCCTTTGTTTGAATAAGGGATTTCGTCTGCCTCCTTATTTTGCATCGCTGGAAACCGCCAATCGCCCGCACGATATTTTAATTCGGGACGGAGTGGAGATGCGCGCTGAAAACTTTGCCCGCCACATTCGTCATACTCTCACAGGAAGGAGCCAATTATGAATCGACTGGCCCGGGAAGCATCGCCCTATCTTTTACAGCACGCCGATCAGCCGGTTCATTGGGAGCCGTGGGATGATGAAGCCTTTGCCCGCGCTCGCGATGAAGATAAGCCCATCTTTTTGTCCATCGGTTATGCCACCTGTCACTGGTGCCATGTGATGGCTCAAGAATCGTTCGCTCACGATGATGTGGCAGAACTGTTAAATCGTCACTTTGTGTCTGTAAAGGTGGATAGGGAAGAACGTCCCGATGTGGACGACGTGTATATGAATGCATGCCGCTTGATGACCGGCAGTGGGGGATGGCCCCTCACCATCATTATGGATGCTGGCGGCCGCCCTTTTTTCTCGGCCACCTACCTGCCGAGAGAAAGCCGCTATGGCCGTCTCGGTTTGCTGGATGTGTTGCGCAAGGTGGTGCGTCTATGGCAAGGCCAGGACGGCGGGCGGGATGCGCTGACCCATGTACAGGAAAATGTGGTATTGCATTTGCATCAACAGGCGCATGCCGGTTCGGGAGCGGGCCTAGGCACCGATGAAAAAGCCCTTGAGCGGGCAACCCGAAGATTTCGGGAACGGTTTGACAGCACCTGGGGCGGGTTCGGTTCTGCACCGAAGTTTCCCACACCTCAAAATCTCTTTTTCCTTTTGGATCAGGCTCGGAGCACCGGCAGCGCAGATGCTGAAGAAATGGTGGATCTTACGTTGCGTGCCATGTGTGCGGGCGGCATCTTTGACCATATCGGTGGTGGTTTTGCACGCTACAGCACCGATTCATATTGGCTGGTGCCGCATTTTGAAAAAATGCTTTATGACAACGCTTTGCTTATGCGGCTTCTGGCAGAATACATTGCCGCCTATCCCGAAGCGCATTGGGCCCGCTGGGCCTTGCGCCACAGTGTGCGTTGGCTGCTCCAGGATATGTCCGCCGAAGGCTGTTTCGCCTCGGCCCAGGATGCCGACAGCAGTGGCCGGGAAGGGCTCTATTATTTGTGGACGCCGGATGAGCTCAAAGAGGTATTGGGTACAGCCGATGGCACCTGGTTTGCAGAACGGTATGGCATCGATAAAGGCGGCCATATGGAAGGGGGCAGCATCCCCAATTTGATTGGTCAGCAGCTGGAATCGGCGCCGGATGCGCGCACCCGGACAGTGTTTGCTCGTCTCCGAGAGGTGCGGGCACAGCGCCATCCCCTTTTAACCGACGACAAGATTTTATTGGGTTGGAATGCCTTGGCCGTCTCGGCGCTGGTTTGTGCCGGTGCAGTCTTGGAGGAAGAGGTCTGGGTGGACAAAGCACTGGCGGTGCGTCGAAAGCTGGATGAGTATCTGCTGGCAGACAGTCGCCATCCGGCTTTTCGCCACGGACGTGCAGACGGGGCATCACAGGCTGCACCGACTTTACGAGAGCAAGCGCAAGGGGCCCCTCGGCATCTTCTGCGTTATAAACGCGGTCAGGCCGATTATCCGGCAGGGGCCACAGATTTGGCTCTGCTGGCGGAATGCGATCTCATGCTTTACCGGCACACCGGCGATGGCCAACATTTGCTGCAGGCCGTGGCGATCGTAGATGAACTGGAGGGTCATTATGCTGACGGCCGAGGCGGTTTTTTTGAGACCGCCGACGATGCCGAGCGCCTCATCCAACGGCCCCGTACCATGGCTGACGGTGCCATGATGGGCGCCAACAGTACGATGGTGGCGGTTTATGATGAGTTGTTTTCTCTTTTGGGCGCTGCCCGCTTTGGGCAGGCGCGTGATGAACTGGTGGCGCTTTTTTCTCGGGAAGCGTCGTCGGAGCCTTTGGCCCATGGTTATTTTTTGCGAGCGCTGAACCGCATTGTTTACGATCCGGGTACCATCCGCATTCTCCATAAGGGCACAGGATTTCCGGAGGATTTTTGTGCCCTGGCGGCCAAAGATCCCGCTTATTTTTGGCGGCGCGTGGTGCTGGATGATGCCGTCAACCATGATCTTCTCGCAGCACTGTCGATGTCGGATATGGCGAGTCCTGCCGAGGAGACACGCTACATTTTTTGTCAAAACGGGGTATGCCATCCGGCGGTTGGGACGCCGGAGGAGCTGCCCTTGGTGTAGACCCGAAAGTTTGGCGGTTATGTAAATGGAAGAGGTTACCATCATTTCAGATAGGTTGAAGCATTTTTGTGGGTCACATATTTAGGAGGAGATGCGGATGTCACCAGAGGATCCCCATCTGAATCAATCGTCTTCGGCGGGTAAATCCTCCAGAGATGTGGATAAGGCGCCAAGGAGAAAAAAAGAAACCGACGCCCAACATGAAGAACGGCGGGCGCATGTGCACATGCTTGATCATGTGCCGGAAGCGTTTCATTTCGGTTGGCGCATTCATAAAACGGGTTTGGCGGCGTTTATATGTTCGGTGTTCAGCTATGGCATGGGCGGTTATCCCTTTTTTGCAGTTGTCGCGGCGCTCATTTGTATGAAGCCTACCCTGGAAGACAGTCTTCAGGTGGGATGGGATCGCATCATCGGCACCTGTATTGGCGGGATGATGGGCATGGTTATGCTCTATCTTTTCAAAGCCGTCCACTTGGACGGCCGCCCACTGCTGTTTCATTTTTTCACGATTTTGGCCATGATGGTGCTCATAAAAATCATTGTCATTATTCGCCACAACCAGGCGGTGGTCATTACCTGTGTGGTGTACTCCTCTATTTTGCTGATGCCGCACGGTCCCGGACAATCCATTATGCAGTATTCCATGCTGCGTATTTTAGACACCCTCTTAGGAGTGGTGGTGGCCCTCATCATCAATGAGTTGCTGCCCAATCATTATGTGGATAAAGAAGCTGAGGCCGCCGCTAATGTAGAAGACGCTCAGCATGTGGCGCAAAAGGCGGAAGCCGATTTGGAGAAAAAAGAAGACGTATTGGAAAAAACCGTTGTTATGTCTAAAGATGAAGACAAAAAACAGTGAATGCGGCTCGAAGGGAAAATGGTGTGTCATAAAACAGGCGCATTATTATTCGTCAAAATTCGTGAAAAATTTGCATATTCTCCTCTTTACAGGGTGAGGGCTTTCTGTTATACTGCATTTTAATCATATATGATACTCATTTATCAAGAGTGGTGGAGGGACTGGCCCTATGAAACCCGGCAACAGCCTTTATGGTATTGTGCCAAATCCAGCAGACAGACGTCTGGGAGATAAGTGGAAGGTTATCGTTTAGCGAACAAACGCCATCTCACTCTCAGGGATGGCGTTTGTTGCGTTTGATTGAGGAGGTTAACATGAATAACGACGAATTGCGACAGACAAACTTGGGCACCCGCTGCGTTCAAGCCGGTTTTATTCCGGAAAATCAAGGGCCGCGCATTATGCCTATTGTGCAGTCCACCACCTTTAAGTACGACACGGCAGACGAGTTGGGGGACGTGTTCGATTTAAAGGTCAATGCGCCCATGTATACGCGTTTGGGCAACCCGTCGCTCTCCTGGCTGGAAGAAAAAGTGGCTGCAATGGAAGGGGGCGTGGCAGCGCTCACCACATCCAGCGGACAGGCAGCCAATCTTTTTGCCATCACCAACATTGCCCGAGCCGGTCAGCATGTGTTGGCTATGAGCAATCTTTACGGGGGCACACATACGCTTTTAGGTTCCCAGCTCAAAAAATTCGGCATTGACGTCACTTTCATCAGCCCGTCGTTGTCGTTGGATGAAATGAAGACCCATCTCCGCGACAACACGCGCTGTATTTTCTCGGAGATGATCGGCAATCCGGCGTTGGATGTACTGGATTTGGAAAAAGTGAAAGCCTTGGCTGCACATGCGGATGTACCGCTCATTGTGGACAACACTTTTCCCACACCGGTGCTTTGCCGCCCCATTGAATGGGGCGCCGACATTGTCACCCATTCGGCCACGAAATATTTGGATGGTCATGCCACCTCGGTGGGGGGCATCATTGTTGATGCCGGAAAGTTTAACTGGAACAATGGGAAATATCCTGAATTGAGCGAGCCGGATCACGATTATCACGGCCTTATCTATACGGAAACCTTTGGTGCGGCGGCTTTTATCGCCAAATGCCGTGCCGGTCTCCTGCGGGATATTGGCGCCACCATGAGCCCTTTTAATGCCTTTTTGATTAACTTGGGCATTGAAACATTGCATCTGCGTATGGCGCGCCATTCTGAAAACGCGCTGGCCGTCGCCAGGCATTTGGAAAATCATCCCGACATTGCTTGGGTGAGATATCCGGGCTTGGAAAACGATCCCAGTTATGAACTGGCGCAGAAATATTTGCCGCAAGGCCAGTCCGGCGTGGTGGCATTTGGTCCCAAAGGTGGACAAGATCGCGCCCGTGCGGTTATTGATGCGCTGAAACTCTGCACCTTGGTGACCCACGTGGGCGATTTGCGTTCTCACGTGATTCATCCTGCTTCCACGACCCACCGCCAACTGGATGAAGCCGCTTTGACGGCGGCAGGTGTGGCCCCTGAGCTGATTCGCTTTAATGTGGGTATAGAAGATTTGGAAGATATTTTAAACGATGTGGATCAGGCGCTGGCTGCCACTCGATAACATGAATCCAACCAGCTAGAAAGGGATGACGCTGTGCCTGTTATCATACCAAAAGATTTGCCCGCTACCGAAGCGTTGGCGGAGGAATTTATTTCGGTCATGCATGAGGAACGGGCCCTCGCTCAAGACATCAGACCTTTGCGTATTGCGCTCATTAACCTCATGCCTTTGAAAATTGTGACGGAAACCCAGTTTTTGCGTCTCATTGGGAATACCCCCCTGCAGGTGGATGTGGATCTGATTACGATGAGCGGTCATCAAAGCACCCATACACCGGAAAAACATCTTTTTAAATTTTACCATCGCTTTCAAGATGTAAAAGATAAGCGCTATGACGGCGTTATTGTCACCGGGGCGCCGGTGGAAATGCTCGACTTTGAAGAAGTGGATTATTGGGATGAGCTGACAGAGGTATTTGACTGGTGCAACACCAATGTGTATTCCAGCCTATTTGTGTGCTGGGCGGCCCAGGCCGCTCTCTACCAATATTATGGCATTCCGAAAGTGATTTTGCCTGAAAAGCTTTTCGGCATCTATGAGCACAAAATCATCCGCAATCGCGATATCACCCGGGGTTTTGACGATGTGCTCTGTGCGCCTCATTCGCGCCATACCACCAACCGGCCCTCAGATATTGTGCGCAACAAAGAGCTGAAGGTGCTGGCCCAGTCCGATGAAGCGGGGGTGCTTCTGACCACCACCCGTGATCAACGGCATTACTATATTGCGGGACATTTGGAATACGATCCTTTAACGCTTAAAAGCGAATACGACCGCGATATTAAGAAAGGCATGACAAATGTGCCGTTGCCTAAAAATTATTTTCCCGGTGACGATCCCGGGCTGGAACCGGTTGTGCGCTGGCGGAGCCACGCCAATCTTTTGGCATCCAACTGGCTCAACCATATTGTTTACCAGTGGACACCGTACGATTTGAACAAACTGGAGCCGCGACAAGTGGCCAAAAAGGAGAAAAAATGAACGTGCACACAGCAGAAGCTGAAGGAGGTTTTCGTCAAGGAGAAATCCGCGCGCAAGGAAAACCCATCATCGAAATCAAAGACTTAAGCAAGTCCTTTCGTGTAAAGGGGCAAACCATCCATGCTTTAGAGCAGGTGAATTTAAGTATTTATCCCGGCGAAGTTTTTGGCATCATCGGCATGAGCGGAGCAGGCAAGTCCACTTTGGTGCGCTGCATCAATTTTTTAGAAAAGCCTTCTTCCGGAGCGGTGGTGTTTCATGGTGAGGACTTGGGCACCCTTTCGCCCAAATCTTTGCGTGAGGTGCGCCGCCAGATGGGCATGATCTTCCAGCAGTTCAATTTACTGATGCAGCGCACAGCACTGGAAAATGTGTGCTTTCCTCTGGAAATTTCAGGTGTGCCGAAAGGAGAAGCACGGCGGCGAGCCGAAGAGCTTTTGGCTGTGGTGGGCTTGTCGGAGCGGGCGCACGCTTATCCGGCCCAGCTTTCCGGTGGTCAAAAGCAGCGGGTGGCGATTGCCCGTGCCTTGGCCACCGATCCCAAAGTGCTGTTGTGCGATGAAGCCACTTCCGCTTTAGATCCGGAAACCACCCAATCGATTTTAAGCCTTATTCGCCGCTTAAGTGCGGAGATGGGACTTACGGTCATCATTATCACCCATGAAATGAGCGTGGTGGAATCTATTTGTCAGCGCGTGGCGGTGATTGCCGATCACAAAATTGCGGAAGTGGGTGAGGTGACGGAGATATTTGCCAATCCTCAAACAGATGCGACGCGTCGCCTGGTTTATCAGGAAGAACGCGATCCCATTACTTTCCGCGCCGGCGACGGCAGTCAGCTGCGTATTGTCTTTGAAGGCGGCGATGCTTTTGAACCGGTGCTTTCGGATATGATACTGTCGACACGCGAGCCGGTGAACATTCTACACGCCGACACCCGCACCATTGATGGCCGCGTCTTCGGCCAAATGGTGATTCAATTGGGACCCGATGCCAATAAGACGCGTATTTGCGCTTATTTGAAAGGACAAGGCATTCGTGTGGAGGAGGTGCACCATGTTTGATTCGGAACTTTTTACCTTGTTGTGGGACAACACCCTCATTACCTTAGCCACAACCTTGGGCACCACCTTGATTTCATACATTTTGGGGATTCCCATGGGGGTGCTCTTGGTGGTGACTGCCCGAGGCGGCATTCATCCCATGGCAGGATTCAACTGGATACTGGGCGGCCTTATCAATATTTTGCGATCGGTACCGTTTCTTATTCTTTTGGTGGCGATTTCGCCCTTCACCAGAATGGTGGTGGGTACCACCATTGGTACGCCGGCCATAATTTTTGGTTTGGTCGTTTCAGCGGCGCCTTTTGTAGCGCGTTTGGTGGAGCAATCCCTTTTAGAAGTAGACCCCGGCGTGCTGGAAGCGGCCCAATCGATGGGGGCCTCCGGACGGCAGATTGTGACCAAAGTGATGCTGCCGGAATCGGTGCCATCCCTTATTACCGGCTCTTTGGTGGCGGCCACCACCATTTTGGGCTATTCGGCCATGGCCGGTTTTGTCGGCGGCACAGGTCTGGGCGACCTGGCCATTAAATATGGTTACTATCGCTACGAATATCCGATTATGATGATTACGGTGGTGCTTTTGGTGGTGTTGGTTCAATTGATCCAATCCGTCGGTATGCGCCTGGCTCGTCGCTTGGATAAACGTACCGGCGATGGTTGATACAACATTTTATAAGGAGGAGATCAGATGAATCTCAAAAAAACCGTTACCCTTCTCGCCATTTCGGCACTGGCCATCGGAGTATTGGCCGGCTGCGGCGGCAACAAAAATGATGCCGCCGACAAATCGTCGTCATCCGCAGCGCAAAGCACCAAAGCCGAAGACAAAACCATTGTCATTGGTGCTTCCCCTGCCCCGCACAAAGAAATTTTGGAAGCTTTAAAACCTGAGTTTGAAAAAGAAGGCTATCAGCTGGAAATCAAAGAATTTACCGATTACGTGCAACCCAATAAAGCATTGGCTGACGGTGAGCTGGACGCCAACTATTTTCAGCATGGTCCTTTCTTAGAGAACTTTAATAAAGAAAACAAAACCGACCTGGTCTCCGTGGTGTATGCGCATTATGAACCGATGGCCATTTTCCCGGGTAAATCTAAAACCTTGGATGCCCTTCCCGAAGGCGGAAAAATCGCCGTGCCCAACGATGTATCCAACGAAGCGCGTGCATTGCTTCTTCTGGCCGACAATGGTCTGATCACTTTAAAAGATGGTGTGGATATCAATGCCACAGTGAAAGACATTGAAGACAATCCCAAAAAATTGGATATTGTGGAAATGGAAGCAGCCCAGATTCCCCGCGCATTGCAGGATGTAGATTTGGCTGTCATTAACGGCAACTTTGCCATTGCTTCCGATATTCCTTTTGATACCCACTTGGCAGCTGAAGATGAAAATGCCGTGGCTTCTAAAGTTTATGCCAATTTGGTGGCCATGCGTGCAGAAGATAAGGACAGCGAAAAAGCCAAAGTGCTGCATAAAGTGCTGACCGGTGAAGCCTGCAAAAAATATATCACGGAACATTATAAAGGCACTGTGGTGCCTTTAGATGATGCCGTAGTGGTGGCATATTTGAAAGAACATACCGATAAAAAATAAGCCATTTTCTAAATCACCTTCATATTTGTCATAAAAGCCGCGCTGCCAAAGATAAGGCAGCGCGGCTTTTTGATGATTGGCTATGAAGGTTTCGGAAAAGTACTTAGGCAAACCGGCAAGCGGCGGCCGTCAACAAAAGACGAGGATGAATGACCGCTCAACGGCGGTAACCTAAGTTGCCGCCGTTTTCAGAGATCAGTCGATTTCCGTTTAAAGTAAAGCGCAAGATGGGGCCATCTTGGTCCAAACTATATTGGCCATTGTCTTCACAACGCAAAAAGTAGCGGGCGTTTCCTTTAATGGCGCGATATTTGTGATAACCGATTTTTTCAATGGTGACATCATTGCCGGCAATGTGCCAACGGCCGATGATGGCATCGGCGCCGTCCGTCGGATCTGCTT
>JAEZVS010000027.1 GCA_023443145.1 Bacillota bacterium
TGCCGGCTCACACCAAATTGTGTACATCCGCCATGATTCGAACGGTGATGCAACCGCGGTTTTAAAAAATATATTTTTCCACCGCCGTCACCAGGCGATGCGGCAACAGCCGCGCCAGCAGACGCAAAGCACGTCCGGCAGGATGGCTCACCGATACGGTGCGTCCATGGTCCGCTGCATAAAGCGCAGCCGAAACCACACTTTCCGCCGACTCAAAGCCAATGGCTTTGAAACGACCGCCCCGCTTCGAACCGGCACGATCAAAAAAACGTGTGTCCATTGGATTTGGGCATACAGCCGTCACTCGGATGCCATCCTTACGCCATTCGGCTGCAACCGCTTCTGAAAAAGAAAGCACATAAGCCTTGGTGGCCGCATAGACCGCAAAATAGGTCTGTGGCAAAAAAGCCGCCACCGACGCAATGTGAAACACGCGTGTACCAGCACCCATCTGCGGACGGAGCGCCAACGTCAACTCGGTCAAAGCCTCACAGTTCAGACGCACCATATCGGTTTGCTCATCCACGTTGCCCTCAGCCGCCGGCCCGATGATGCCGAACCCGGCACTGCTGACCAACACCTGCACCCGCGCATCCGATGCACACACCTCGTCAATAAAATGCCCACGCTGTGTGCGGTCGGTTAAATCGAAAGAAAACAACCGCACAGGCTTTTTGGTGTGCGCCGCAAGAGCCGACAAACGCGCTTCATCACGGCCCAGCAATAAAAAGGCATCGATGCCGGCTGCGTCGGCCAACGCCTCAAAAAAAGCCTTCCCCAAACCGCTTGATGCACCGGTGATGATACAAATATTCATAACGACCTCCTTACGGCAGATGATAACACGTCAGAAAAAATCAAAGAGTCCCGATGACAGCCCATTCTGTGCTTGTATCGCATCACGGCCATGAGCCGGCGACAATGGATTTTTACCCGCTTTCAGAAAAAATGGGATGAACCGGCAAGGCACATCCCTTTCTTATACCTGATTTTTTATTGATGACCGTGCATCCATCACCTTGAACGACGCAAACGGCGCAGCCGGACATAAAGCACAGCGGTGGCCAGCGGCCAAAGCACCGATATCACACACGCCAGCGGAAAAGAAAACGACAACATCACATTGTGCCACGCACCCATCAGGATTCCTCCTTCCAAATAGGGAACGTTTTACGCATGGCCCGATAAATAAGGACCGCCGATACGGTTGAAAAGAGCGGTAGCAATACCATGGCCACCATACTCCATTCGTATAAAGCCAGAATCATGGTTATCGCCTCCCATCTCGCGGCAGCCGACGAAAAGCCGCCCACAAAAAACCTGCCGTGGCCAGTGTAAAAAATAGGATCCCGTTCACGGACACAAACGCCAGCAGATTAAGTAACGTCTCCACCATATGATACATTATCTACCGGCCTCCTCTCGAAAATGCTTCAATTCCAGAAGGACAAGAACCGTTAAGATCACGCCGGCCACCAGACCCACAATAGTCATTAAGAAAAGCAAAACCCATGCGATCATATGCACCACACCTTTTCTTGAGTCGTTTCTTTTTCATGAAAAAAAGCAGTTAAAAGATATATTGCCATCTGTTTTTTTCATTGTATAGCTAATATGATTGAGCGTCAAGAACGTCGTTTTCTATCCTATGCGGGCATGTGATTGTCATACACAACGCGAGCGCCATACACAAAAGCCCCCGATTCTGTATTGAATCGGGGGCGCATCAACTTAAAACCAGAACAGTTTTTGTACCAAATCGCGCAATTTTTCGTGCTTATGGCTTTTTCCTTTCACGCCCCAGGGGCGGATGTCGTTGCCCAGCACCAAAAATGCATCGCGCGCAAAGGCAGCCAAAGGCGAATCTGAATAAGAATCGGAATAAAAATGCTCCACATCTCGCACGGAAAAACCTGCTTCCAAAAAGCGGCGCACCTTTTCATTGCCGTGGCAATTCAGCCCAATGTAGGTGCCGTTTAATGGATTCACCCGAGAGGCAATGAGGTTGTCAATGCCCAATGCCTGACAGCATGGCTCCAGCAAAAACGTTGGCGATGCGCTTACAATCACATCATCCGGGCGCTGCTGATTTTTATAGTAACTTTTAATCTTCGGCAAATGTTGCTGCCAAAATTCGGCCACTTCCAGTTCAATATTGGGCACCGCCGAAAACATCCGGAAAAGTTTTTGCTTAAACTCCGTTTTATTTTGCCGGCCCAAAAGATAGCGCCAAAAAGCCAGCATGGCAGCGGGTATAAAACGAAACAGCGCAGGATGGCGCTTCAGTAAAAAAATGCAAAACTCCTTGGTGCTGTCGCCATGATAAATGGTTTCATCAAAATCGTATACGTTCATTGATTGACTCCTGTTCCATTATGATAGATGGGCCGCGGCATACATTTGATCGCGCACCGAATCAGAAAGGCGCACCATATCTCCCGGTGCCAAAGGCGGTGAAAAATCTGCCAAATTCAGAGGCCCCACAGCCACTCGGCAAAGAGCCGTGACCTCGCCGCCCACAGCATGAATCATGCGCTTGACTTGATGGTGAATGCCCTCGCAGATAACAAGCCGAGCCCTTCCCTCACCCACCAAAGCGAGCTGAGCCGGACGCGTGCGCCGGCCGTCTAAGACCAGCCCTTCCCGAAGCACCTGCACCGCATCTGCAGCTAAAGTGCCGCTGTAGGCGACATCATACACTTTCTGAATATGATAATTCGGACTGGTGAGCCTGTGTATCAACATGCCGTCGGCAGAAAAAAGCAAGAGACCGGTGGTGTCCTGATCCAGCCGCCCCACCGGACGAAGATGCAAATGGCGCCACTTTTCCGGAATGAAATCTGCCACCGTGTCTTTATGCCGGTCACAAAGGGCCGTAACCACGGCGCCCGGTTTATACATAGCAAAAAGGGCACGGGCATCCGGCCACACCAGAGGCGTGCCGTCAAAGGAAATGACATCTTGAGGATATACGGCCACATCTTTTTTGCGAACCGTCTCACCATTGACCGTCACCCGTCCGGCACGCAAATGGCCCAGCAGCTCTTTGCGGCTGCCCAGGCCCTGGTCATGCAAAAATTTATCCAATCGCATGGTCTTCTCCCATTCGGCGCGCATATTGATGGTGATACGCGCGCATTTCTTCTTCATCTTCTCTTTCCAAACCGCGCTCCATGGCACGGTGTTCCATATGGTGGCGAAATTCATGGCGCAGCGTATCATCCAGTTGGCGGGCAATGGTTTCCCGGGATGCGTGGGCAAAAACCTTTTCAAAAGAACCGTAAAAAATAGAAATTTTACATCCCATCTGGCTGACTTCGTACTCTCCCAGCACATAGAGATCGCCATGGCCTTCCGGATGGAGATACACCCGCGGCTCAAGGTGAATGCCCAAATTCAACTCTTTATAAAAGGCTTCAGGAATCCGTTCGGCAGCTTCATCCAGAATATCGGCCACTTCATCAAAACTGGGAAAACTCATCCTTTGCTCTCCTTGTGCTCCGGCGGCGTCACGTCCACACGAATGCTTTTAACATAACGCGGGGTGGCTTCTTCCACACGAGCGGTAATCTTTCCTTCATGTACCGTATCGCCTTCCACCGGAATCCGTCCTAAAATATCGGTCATCCAGCCGCCCATGGTGGCGGCCTCAATGTCTTTGGTGGCAATGCCGAAATGAGGCAATACATCGTCCACATCCACTTGACCATCCATCAAATAGCTGTAATTGGAAACCTTTGTTACTTTTTTTGGTTCGCCGTTATCGTGCTCATCCCAAATGTCTCCTACCAATTCTTCAATGATGTCTTCTAGGGTCACAATGCCCACCGTGCCGCCATATTCATCGGTCACCACCACCATATGCGAGCTTTCTTCCTGCAGCGCATTCATCAAGCGAGCCAAATCTCTGTTTTGCATGATGAAGGTGAGGGGTTTCATGAGATCTTCCACCGTGCTGTCTTCTTTTTTTAGCAGCATGCGGTAAAAGTCTTTAATATGCAGCACACCTAAAATATTATCAATGTTGTCTCTATATACAGGCAAGCGCGAATAGCCTGTCTCTATAAAACGATCGGTTATTTCTTCGTGGGTGGCGTCTATATCTATGGCTTCCACATTCACCCGCGGCGTGTAAATATCGCGTACGTAGCGATCGTCAAATAAAATGGCACTGCGAATGAGATCGCCCTCATTCACCTCAATATTGCCGCCTTGCTGCACCTCATCTACAATGGTCATGAGCTCTTGTTCGGTGATGGCCTTATCACCGGAATCGCCCACAAGACGAATGAGCAAACGCTGTAAATTGTGAAAAAGAATGGTCAACGGTGTTAAAATCATCATAATGACCATGATCACCGGTGCCACAGCCAAAGCCACCTGCTCCGGGTTTTCTTTAGCGATGGTCTTCGGAGAAATTTCCCCAAAAATAAGAGTGAGCATGGTCAGCACAATAGTGGACACCGTCACCCCTGCTTCGCCAACAAGTTTCACAAAAAGCACCGTGCCCAAAGAAGCCGCGGTAATATTAACAATGTTGTTGCCGATTAAAATAGACGACAGAAGTTTGTCGTACTGAGAAACGAGCGTAAGCGCGCGCTGCGCTTTACGATCGCCCGAAGATGCGCGATTACGCAAACGAATTTCACTCAGTGACGTAAAGGCTGTTTCCGAAGCTGAAAAAAAACCTGAGCCCATTATAAGGAGCAGTATTCCAATGACATAGCCTATCATTTCAGTGCAATCCTCCAAACTGATGATGCCCGCCGGCATCATCCTCTTCCGCAAAGCTACAATCCTCATTATCGCCATTGACCGTAACGAGGGTGCTTAGAAAAATATCGTCAAAATAATTTTCCAAATGCCAATAAAGATTTTCCCACACATCTAAGCTGGGACAGGTGTCGGCATGAGGGCACGGTTCGGCATTCGGCTCCAAACAAGCCACCGGCGCAAGAGACCCTTCCATGGTTCGCAAAATATCGCCCACCGTTATGGTGGCAGCCGGTCGTGCTATTTGATAGCCGCCGTTCTGACCCCGATAACTTTTAACCAAACCGTCACGCACCAAAGGCGCGATAATTTGTTCCAAATATTTAATGGTGATGTGTTGACGCTGCGCAATGTTTTTAAGGGGCACCCGTTTATTCGGATAACACGCCAAATCAATCATGACACGCAGGCCATAGCGTCCCTTGGTGGATATTTTCAAGACGCACACCTCCTTATATATAATTCTAAATCATTACAGCTTTTAGTATAACACAGAACCCCATCTAGTGGCACAGGTCTTGCGCAAATTACGCCCATCCCTTAAGATGAAAGAAGCATCCACTGAATACCCGCCAAAAAGGAGACTCTTTCATGTCTAAGACATTTTTACTCATCAATCAAAAGCTGGATGATTTGCACTATGGCGCTCTGGCCACCATGAACAGCGATCCTCTTTTAAAATCGCCGCTGTCGCTCCGCCAAATGTGGCGGCAAAACCCGCCTGACGCTTCCGCCTTAGAAGCCGCCATCCAATGGCTCACCGATCAAGGGGAAGCCGAAGATTTTCTGGTCATTGAAGGCGATGAGACCGCCATACAACCGGTATTAGACGCCGCACGCCAATTGGGTCTTATTGCCATGCGTCCGGTTTGGCAGCCTGTGCCCGCCTTCGTGCCTCTGATTGCCGAGGATAAAAACTAAAAAACAGCCGCTCATACCGTCGCTTATCTGCGACCGTGTGAGCGGCTGTTTTTTTATGGTAGTCTCGTTGCAAGGCTTCGACAGATAGATATGGCACGCTCTCCGTAGAAGTCGGAAGAGCAGAAACAAACGCCTTAGTCGCGGCGCCACACCGCCAGATGCTGTTCGCCTTCCAGCGTGCGTAAGACCGTTAAATCAATGGCCACTTCCAAAACACCCAAGAATTCACGGCGCACATCTCTCACCGCAATGTACGTAACATAAATAAACCGGCCGCCTTTTTGATACCAAAATTCCGCTTTGTCTTCTTCGCCGGAACGAAATTTGGAAATGATTTCTATCACCGAGCGCAGACTGACTTGAGGATGACAGTTTTTGACATCCCGTCCGATCACGCCCGGTGAGCGCGGAAAAATACGCTCAGGAATGTCATTATAATAGCGCACCAATTCTTCATCATCCACAAAAGTGACATCAAAGGGCAAATGGCTCAACATGGCATTGAGCTGTTCTAAAGTCAGCTTGCCACGACGCAGATTTAAGACGTTTTCACCGCTCAATTCACGACCGTCATGCTGTATCATTAATTTTTCCAAAGAAGCCATCATGGCCACTTCAGCTTTATTGTAGTTGGGCGGCTCAATAAAGGCAAAACCAACTTCATCATCACCAAATTCCATACGCAAAAATTCATCTAAGCGCAGCAAACGGAAGGCCGTCGGAAAAATAACCCGCTCTTCAGAGCGCATCACATTACGGGCATGTTCGTCCAGCACACGGAAAGCGGAATGAATGCCTTTTTCGCTGCCCTCTTCGACCGCTTTTACCAATACATTTAAGCCGCTGCGCACCTCGTCATCATAAATCCATAAAACCCGCGACGGAAAGTTAAAATCTTTGTTTTCCAACCGAGGATAGAGCTGATTTTGTTTGCGCACAAAATGCACTTTAAATTCTTTGAGTACGTCAGCATAATCCCGCCATTTCTGCTGATCGAAAGGCGCCTTTAAAAGCGCACGGCCTTCATCAAGATGAGCGCGCATGGCATCATTTTCTTTTTTGTAAATCAACAAAGGATGGTCAGCCGACGTCTTAGGAATGCGCGCATCCTCTGCAAAGAATGGATCAAAAGCCCAGAGGAGGTCGCCACTTTTTTGGACAAGTTCGTTTGAAAAAGCCTTACTGTCAAAAATATCTTGCACAGCATAAGACAACTCCATAGGTGAGACGGTCATATTTTTTTCTCTCATATGATCCGCCAGTTCCCCGGCTGTCTGTTCGTCTTTTAAAAATGCTTCACATTCTTTTTTTATAAACTCGATGCGTTTCAGGTCTACATCAAGGATGTCTTTGTAATTCATAAAATCGTCGCCTCCTTGCTATAACATTATATTAATATTTTTTCACGATAGGCGCAAGGGAAAGAATGTTTCTATTATAAATTTCACGGAGTTCTTCAGAACTCTTTCACCCTTGCAAGGCCTTATCTCCATTTTATTAAGAAAACAGTCGACATATCGCCAGCCATCTTGCACAACATTGAAAAAATCTCTTCACCATTTATTGACAACACCTATAAAAACCAGTAAACTGTAAAAGTGCCTCAAGGACCGTTAGCTCAGCTGGTAGAGCACGCGACTCTTAATCGTGTTGTCCAGGGTTCGATCCCCTGACGGTCCACTTTTTTTATTGTAAAAAATCTATTTACAGCATAAATTCTTTTAAAAACATTGAAACTTTATATGTATATAACAAGTTTAAAATTTAAACCATATTTTATCTCATAAAATAAATCTGTTAACAGCTTTTAACAAAAGAAGCAAAACATCCCTATATTTTAATACATACAAGGACGTTTTGCTTCTTTTTATATACACAGATATTCTT
>JAEZVS010000030.1 GCA_023443145.1 Bacillota bacterium
CAGATTATTAATCGACTGAGTGGCGCTATGAATGAAATCAATACCTTGACGGCATATGATTATGTTATAGTTAATGATGACATCGAGGAAGCGGTACAAGATCTTCGCTCCATAATAATTGCTGAGAAATGTCGAGTGGAGCGCAACAGTGTAATACCCAAAGAATTTAGACTGGCCAAGGAGGAAAGCCAATGATTCAACCAAGTATCGATGAATTGCTTACAAAAGCAGACAGCAAATATTCTTTGGCCGTAATGGCGGCCAAACGTGCTCGAGAACTGGTCGATGGTTCGACACGATTAACAGATGCGCCCACCAATAAGAGTGTGTCTATTGCGTTATGTGAAATTGGTGAAGGGCATGTGAGATACAGCTATTCAAATGCAGCAAAAGATTTTACGGAAGAGATAGCAGAAAACGAATAGCTGTACCACGAGGAGGGCATCATGAATATCATTTTGGCACTAACTGGTGGGATTGCTTGCTATAAATCGTTGTCATTGGCGAGTAACTTCATTAAAGAAGGACATCAGGTGCAGGTGGTGCTTACCGAACATGCCACCAATTTTGTCACGCCATTGTCGTTTGAAGCGCTAACAGGGCGAAAGGTAATCACAGAAATGTTTGCCGAATACCAACAAGACCCTGTTGCTCATATTCACTTGACGGACTGGGCCGACGTGATGGTTGTGGCACCTGCTACGGCCAATATCTTGTCAAAAATGGCTAATGGTTTGGCAGATGATTTCTTATCAACGTTGTATTTGGCTTGGGATGGCCCAACTTTTATAGCGCCTGCCATGAATAGCCGCATGTATGAACATTTGGCAGTGAAAAACAATCTGCAAATTTTGTCTCAACGAGGCGTGTTTATGCTAAAGCCTGGTACGGGTCGGCTGGCATGTGGCACTGTTGGGATGGGTAAGATGATGGAGCCGGAAGATATATTAAAATGCATACGAGATTATTTTGAGCAGGAAAACAATATTAGTAAATACAATCTGCAAGGTCGCAGTATATTGGTAAGTGCCGGTCCCACTCAGGAAGCTATAGACCCTGTTCGATGTATTACAAATCACAGCTCCGGCAAAATGGGTTATGCTATTGCGGCAGCTTTAAAAAAACACGGCGCAAATGTGACCTTGGTTTCTGGGCCTTGCCACTTGGCTTCGCCGGAAGGTGTCCGGGTTATTGCGGTAACGAGTACGGCGGACATGTTCCAAACACTGACTGAGCATTATGACGATGCAGATGGCGTCATTATGGCTGCAGCGCCTTCTGATTATCGCCCCGTGGCATACAGCGAACAAAAGATTAAAAAGAAAAATCAAGAAGGCGATACCCTTACCCTCACTTTCGAGCAAAATCCCGACATTCTTAAATGGTTGGGCCGACATAAAAAACATCAAGTGCTTATTGGATTTGCTGCTGAGAGTGAAAAACTCATCAAACACGCCACTAAAAAATTGCAGGAAAAAAATTTGGATTTAATTGTTGTTAACGATATCACCGCTGTTGATGCCGGATTCCACCATGACGTCAATACTGTTCAGCTGATTCATCGCGATGAATCGGTTGAGTTGCTGCCGACCATGAGCAAAGATGCTGTGGCGGAATTTATTGTACAAAAATTGTCTGAACTGCTTGAAGAAAACTAAGAGCGATGTGTTTCAAACAAGGATTTGAAAGAAGGGATTTCTTTTGAAAAAATATTTTACCTCAGAGTCGGTAACAGAGGGGCATCCGGATAAAATTGCCGATCAGATTTCTGATGCTGTTCTTGATGCCATTATCAGTCAAGACCCCAATGCCCGCGTGGCTTGCGAAACTTTTTTAACCACCGGGATGGTGCTTATCGCCGGTGAAATCACCACCAGTTGCTACGTAGATATGCCTAAGATTGCGCGTAACGTCATTAAAGATATTGGATATCAGGATGCTCGACATGGTTTTGATTATAAAACCAGCGCAGTGCTTACGTCCATCGGTGAGCAATCAGCAGATATTGCCTTAGGTGTTGATCAGGCTCTGGAGGCGAAAGAAGGCCTTATGAATGATGATGACATTGAGGCCATCGGCGCCGGAGACCAGGGTATGATGTTTGGTTTTGCAACGGATGAAACAGATTCCTACATGCCGCTTCCTGTCTCATTATCACACCAATTGACTCGGCGTTTGGCAGAATTACGAAAAAATAAAATTCTTCCTTATTTGTTGCCGGATGGTAAAAGTCAGGTGACTGTTGAATATGAAGACGGAAAGCCGGCTCGGGTGGATACCATTGTTATTTCAACACAGCATACCGATGACATTTCTTTAGATGTTTTGCGCTCTGATATAATTGAGCACGTGGTGAATGCGGTGATCCCCAATACGCTTTTAGATGAAAAGACACGTTATTTTATTAATCCGACAGGACGATTTGTTGTCGGTGGACCTCAAGGAGATGCGGGACTTACCGGACGAAAAATTATTGTTGACACCTATGGCGGTATGGCGCGTCATGGCGGTGGCGCTTTATCCGGTAAAGATTGCACAAAGGTGGATCGCTCAGGAGCGTATGCTGCTCGTTATGTGGCAAAAAATCTTGTGGCAGCCGGTCTTTGTAAGCGCTGTGAGGTGCAAATTTCTTACGCCATCGGCGTGGCTCGTCCTATGAGTATTATGGTGGAAAGTTTCGGTACATCTGAATTAAATGACGAGGTATTGGCTCAAATCGTTCAAGAGGTCTTTGACTTGCGTCCCGCCGCCATTATTCGTGATTTGGATTTGCGCAGGCCTATATATAAACAATGCGCAGCCTATGGACACTTTGGTCGTACTGATATTGATTTGCCCTGGGAAAAGACGGACCGCATTGAAGCCATTCAGCAGGCTGCAGCGCGTCTTCATTG
>JAEZVS010000037.1 GCA_023443145.1 Bacillota bacterium
ATCATGGATGCCTTGCAACAAGACATCTTCTGTTTGTGAATGCATATGAACAACTCCTAAAAATTAACGCATATTGGGTTTATACGCAGATTTTTGATGATGACGCAAAAAAGGAAATCTTTTTAATTTAAAAAGTCGAACTGTCGAAGATACCAACACAATAGCCAATGCTATGGAACCTGCAGCTAAAAGTGTCTCCGTACCGTGCGTAACAAATCCAACTTCATCTCGATTAAAAAGGCTAAACATGGTGTGATATACCCCTGCACCAGGAACAATGGGCAAAACACCGACTGTCAAATAAACCATCACAGGTACTTTGGTAAATCTGGCCATGATTTCCGAGTAAAGCGCCAAGGCCAAAGTGGCCAATAAGTAGTCAACCGGTAAGCCAAAAACTTTGGAAACATCAAACGCAAATTGGCCCACGGCACCGCCAAGAGCTGTCCAAAAGAGTAAATAGCCGCGCACATTGTAGAGCAGCGCAAAGCCCAAACTCGAAAAAAAAGCATATATATATATCACAAGAAATACATCCATCCTTTCACAACCACCAGATAAGCCACTGAACTGCCAATGGCAATAGCTGCACCGATTAAAAGAGCCTCAAGGCCGGCAATCATGCCTGCCAACAAGTCACGAGCAATAATGTCGCGTAAAGCAGTGGTAAATGCTACACCTGGCACTAAAATCATCAATGTCCCCATGATGATACGGTCAATGTGTAATTGCGGAAATAAAAGTATAGCTGAATAAGCAATAAATGTATGAATAAAGCTCGCCACAACTGTAACAAAAAAACTATTGGCGTGAAATTGATCCATTTTAATCGATACCATACGACCACATAAAACCGCGACCATTGCCACTAATGCATCTGAAAGACTTCCGCGAAAAAAAAGGGTGAATGCAAACCCAACCAATGCCGCACTAAACAAATGCATCGGCAAACGATAAATGGCACGATTTTTTATCACCTTTATATATTCCAGCACTTCTGCCAGTGGCGGTGTTTCTTTACATATAAATCTAATATAATCATTGGCTTCGCTCACGCGGTCAAAATTTGTGCCTCTACCATAAATCCGCTTTACTTTTGTAATGGTATGATAGTCAGTACTTTCTATTGAAGTAATAATCATAGATGGCATAGCGAAAACATCGACTTTTTTTATTCCATAAGCAAATAAAACACGTTGAATAGATTCTTCCACTCGATAAATTTCCGCTCCGTTTTCTAAAAGCAAAACGCCAAGTCGTATGGCAACATTCAGAAGTTGATGATGCTCTTGTTCATTCATTCCTAGCCATCTTCTCCTGCATTCGCAAGATAAGTTGCTTTAATAATATCTTGTCTTGTCACAATCCCAAGCAACTCACCCTCATCATTAACAATCGGCAACCGATTGACCTTCTTATTTAACATAAGCGCAGCTGCTTCGCTTACCTCTTTATATTCAGGCAAAGTATAAACATCTTCCGTCATAAGCTGCGCGACTGTTGTTGCCGTTACAGCTTCTAAATCATCACGCACTTGCTTATAATTAATGGGAAAATTGGCATCTAAAAAGACCAAGTACAGAGGTTTTCGCACCGGTTTTTGCTGACGAACAAGATCACCTTCTGTAATTATACCAACAAGTTGTTTATGATCGTCTACAACTGGCGCACCGCTAATATTATGCTCAATAAATATAGCCGCACAAGATTTTAAATCCATTTCAGGAGAAACCGTAACGACCTTTGTCGTCATAATCTGTTCAAGTAACATATCAATCACTCCTTATATTGCAAAAAGCATCGCCTGTAATTGGCGATGCTTCACATTAGTTAAACTGCTCATTTTTTACAAAACGCAAAAATTCTTCATTCGCTTGTGTTTTGTATTTTTTCTTATGATAAATAATGCGAAATCGCCGTTTAAACTCTTCTTCTTTTAGTTTGACCATTGCCAAGCTTTGTTCTTTGAGCTCTTCTTTGATGGCCCACCTTGAAAGAATGGTGAAACCATTGCAATTTTTAACCGCTGTTTTGATGGCAGTGGTGCTGCCCAGTTTCATCATTACATTTAAATTGCTGGCTGAAAATCCAGCCATTTTTAAATGATGTTCAATTTCAGCTCGAGTACCGGATCCTTTTTCTCTTGAAATAAACGGATACTTATCAAGCTCAAAAACTGAAATACTGTCCAAATTCGCCCATGGATGAGAAGGACAGGTCACCACAACAAGCTCATCATCTAAAAATGGAATGGACTCAAGGTCTTTTCCAACGGAAGGGCCTTCCACCAGTCCAATATCCAATAGCGTATCATGTATGGCTATTTCAATTTCATCGGAATTGGCCACTTCCAAGGAAAGAGTGACCTTTGGATGACGCTTCTTAAAAGTACCTAAAATATATGGTGCAATATACTCACCTATGGTGGCGCTGGCGCCAATTTTCAAACGACCCACAATTGAGCTGTTCAGTTCTTGCATGTCTTTTTCAAGACTTTGTTGCATATCATTCATTTCATTGGCATATTTATAGAGCAGTTCCCCAGCTTCAGTCAAAATAATATTTCGACTGACACGATCAAAAAGGCGCGTACCATAATGCTCTTCCAACATCTGAATTTGAAAACTCACTGCCGGTTGCGTCAAAAATAAAGCTTTTGCCGCTTTTGAAAAACTTTTTTTCTCTACCACCATCAAAAACACTCTGATGCTGTCATTTAACATGGACTCACCTTCTTAATTTTTACAAAACAAGTCGTCTAACTGCACTTCACCTAAAAATCTAATGAATTTACTGCAGGCCTCAGATTCAAAATTTTTCTGGTTTAATATAATGACAAAATGTCTGGGCATGCTCATGTTCTCAACACGCACCATAGACGCTTGACCGCTATTGACTATATCGGTTACAGCCCATCGACTCATCACTGCGATTCCTAAGCCACCAATGACCGCTGCTTTTATGGCTGCAATATTACCTATTTCCATAATGATGTCCAAGTTTTCAATATCATACTCAGCATCAATTAAGGCTTGCTCAAACACCAATCGGCTGCCAGAACCGGCTTCACGAATAATAAACGGTTCCTCTTTTAATTCATCAATAGAGATGGCATCTCGTGTGGCAAATCTGTGATTGCTAGGCACCACGACCACCAATTCATCCTCCAGAAAGCTTTGAAAATATAGTTCGGAATGGTCGATTTTTGATTCAACCAATCCCAAATCCAAGCGCTTATTAAGCACATTCTCTTCAACTTGATGCGTATTATAAATTTCTAGCGTAATATCCACATCGCTATATTCACGCTTAAATTCACAAATGACTTGAGGTAGAATGTATTCGCCTACTGTACGACTGGCGCCAATCATAAGACTGCCTTTGACATGCCCCGTTAATTGCTGCATCTTTCTTTCCAATTCACTTTGAAGATCGCTCATAGAAAGGGCATATTCTAATAAAAGCTCTCCCGCTTCTGTCAGTTTGACATGACGATTGACACGATCAAATAAAAGCGTTTGATAATACTGCTCCAAGGTTTGAATTTGAAAGCTAATGGCTGGCTGTGTCAAATTTAAAGCTTTTGCTGCTTTAGAAAAATTTTTCTTTTCAGCCACAGTAATAAATACCTTTAAGCTATCACTTAGCAAAATGTTGCCTCCTTTGGTTTTGGCCCAAAGCCTCCATATCTATACGTTTAAGGGCCTGATGAAAGGGTTTGGGGAGTGGCGCATACAGAGTCAAGTTCTGCTGCGTTATCGGATGCTTCATAATAAGTTGCCAACTATGTAATGCTTGACCCTTAAAACCATATTTATTCTTTTCCCTTCCATACAACCAGTCACCCACCAACGGGTGGCCGATATGTGCAAAATGTACCCGAATCTGATGTGTACGACCTTGTTCGAGCATACAAGAAACAAAGCTATCATTTTCGCCGCAACACAAAACTTCAACGTGTGTGACAGCTTCTCTTCCTTTACTTTGAACCGCTCGCTTCATCGGGTGATTGGTGATACGTGCAATAGGTGCATCTATCGAAAAATACGTATCTTTAAGTAATCCACTGGCAATGGCCAGATATCGCCGTGTGATGGTATGATTCTTAAAATCTTCGGCCAACAGTTCATGCACATCATCATTCTTGGCAATCACCAAAAGACCTGACGTATCTTTATCAATGCGGTGAACAATACCCGGACGCTCCGGACCTGCAATTCGCGATAGAGAATAGCGATCAATCAGCATGTTAACCAACGTTACGCATCGCTCTGCAGAAGTGGGGTGTACCAAAAGACCGGCCGGTTTATTAACAACCAATAAATATTCATCTTCAAAAACTATGTCTATAGGAATTTCCAGAGGACTTAAACATGTAGACTCTTTTTCAACCCACTGAATCATATGATGACTTGATGCCTCAACCATGAAACCAGCTTTTGTTGCTGCAACGCCATCTATTAAAATGCACCCTTCTTTAATGGCCTTTTTTATGGCCGCACGTGAGTAGCCGGTTGCATTTTGAAGAACCACATCAAGGCGCATTCTATCATCATTTGTGATTTGAAATTGAGCCATTTTTTCCTTCGCCCTCATCGTTTAAAAAAAATGCGGATATGCCAAAAAGTACAACACCTATACAAACCGCAATATCTGCAATGTTAAAGATCGGCCACCATCCAATGTGTATAAAATCTGTAACCATCCCTTTAAAAAGCCGATCAATGAGATTTCCAACAGACCCTGAAATAATAAGAGCCACACCCAGGTCAAATAAGACAGGCCGATTTTTCAAACGAAACCTATATATTATTAAGGCTATCAAAATGAATACGGAAACCAATATCAAAAATATTTTGTTCCCGGAAAATATGCCAAAATCGGCGCCACTATTTTCAATATATGTTAATCGTACAAAAG
>JAEZVS010000074.1 GCA_023443145.1 Bacillota bacterium
CCAAGCCGCGGACCAACGTGGCATCTAAGAAATAGGGCACGTGTACGGCATCTAAATAACGACGCACCTCGCTAAAATGACGTTGGCAATCGTCACAAGCATGTTCCTGCATGTTGGGTGCTTGAGCAGACAGTTCGGCACAACGCGGCTCTTTGCAATCTAAGATGCGCAGCGGATTGATGCGCAAGCGACGTTGGCATGTGGAACAAAGCTCATCATAGTGATCTGTAAAGTA
Organism: Bacillota bacterium; assembly: GCA_023443145.1. GTDB lineage: Bacteria > Bacillota > Peptococcia > Peptococcales > Peptococcaceae > Peptococcus. The sequence goes on from JAEZVS010000074.1 coordinate 236, forward strand.
CGCGGTAAGCGCCGTTTCGTAAGCAGGGCGGCATTTGGCGCAACCCACCGTGTTGAGTGAGACGCTTAAATTTTCCAGCCCCAATTGGACAAAAAGCGTCATAGCATAGGTGATGACCTCTGCATCCACCAAAGCATCGGCACTGCCCAATACTTCACAGCCAAACTGATGAAATTGGCGATAACGCCCGGCTTGAGGCTGATCATAGCGAAACATAGGACCGATATAATATAACTTTTGGGGCAGAGGCTTGGCAAAAAGTCGATTCTCCAGAAAGGCGCGAACCGTTCCTGCCGTGCCTTCAGGGCGCAGTGTGATATGGCGCAAGCCTTTGTCTTCAAAAGAATACATTTCCTTTTCGACAATATCAGAACTTTCTCCCACACTGCGCAAAAAAAGTTCGGTATGTTCGAATATGGGCGTACGAATTTCCTGATAATTGAAGACGGCAAACAACTGACGTATTTGGCTTTCCAACTCTTGCCAGCTTTCCACCTCTCCCGGCAGAAAATCGTTGGTGCCTCTCGGGCGAGAGGTTAACAAAATAATCCCTCCATTTACAAGGAAAAGCGCCTCTGTTCACGAAACGAGGCGCATAACATGTCCGTCAAACTACTATAAATTGTAGTCACTTGGCATATTTTTGTCAATTACTCTTAGAGCGCATAACGAAAATAGGGATTATGGCGACGTTCCCAGGAAAAGGTGGTTTTGGGACCATGACCGGGATAAATGGTCACCTCATCGGGCACATCGGCCAATCTCTTTTGGATGGAGTGCACCAGTTCAGAAAAATCACCGCCGGCCAAATCGGTGCGACCGACCGTGCCTTTAAATATGGTGTCGCCGGAAAAGCACAAACGCTCTTCAGGCATATAAACCACTGCCCCACCTTCAGTATGACCGGGTGTAAGGATGATTTTAATATCTTTATCCGCCAATGTTAGTGTGTCGCCATCATGCAGCAAGCGATCGGCTTTTTTATTTTCCACACTCATGCCGAAAAAGTTTTGTACCCCGTCCAACATGTGGGCATCCGGCTCGGTGATATATACAGGAATTTGAAAATGATCACGCACCTCATCATTGGCGCCCACATGATCATAATGGCCATGAGTGTTGATGATGTATTGCGGCTTTAAAGCCAATTGTTCCGCAATTTTAATGATCTTCTTCCCCTCTGCGCCGGGGTCAATGATGGCGGCTTCACGAGAATTTTCATCGTATATCAAATAGCAGTTGGCCTGAATAGGGCCCACCACCAGCGTTTCTACTTTCATGCTTTTCCCTCCAGATTATCTACAATGATCGTGACGGGACCGTCGTTTACCAAAGCCACATCCATGTGGGCTTGGAAAACGCCGGTTTCTACAGATATCCCGGCTGCGCGCACCAACTCTACAAAACGCGCATATAACGCATTGGCCGCATCCGGCGGCGCCGCTTGATCGAATGACGGACGCCGGCCTTTTTTCACACTGGCGCAAAGCGTAAACTGCGACACCGCCAACATCTCACCATTGACATCTTTCAGCGACCAATTCATTTTTCCATCGTCATCGGTAAAAATACGCAAATTGGTAATTTTTTCGACCATCCAGCGCAGCGCCTCGTCGTCATCGCCGCTTCGCACGCCTAAGAGAACCACAAGGCCGGGGCCAATCTTTCCCACCACTCGGCCATCGACGGTAACACTGGCTTCACGTACCCGTTGAACCACTGCTCGCATGGCAAGCCTCCTTTATAAGTTACGTCTCACTTCAAAGACATCAGGTATACTGGAAATCTTATCCATAACCACATTGAGTTCCTGTAATCCATTTACTTCCAACGTGAGATCCATAATGGCCATATGTTCTTTAACTTTGGATGTAATCGCCAAAATATGCACATGCGCATCATTGATGGTGGCCATCACTTCAGGGGTAATTTTAGGTCGATCGAAGGCTTCCACCACCAAACGCACTTGGTAAACCGAATCTTCATAGCCTTCCCATTTCACATCAATCAGCCGATCTTTATTGCGCTCATTTAAACTGGCCAAATTAGGGCAATCGGCATGATGAATGGTCACTCCGTGGCCGCGAGTGATATAGCCCACAATGGGATCACCCGGCACAGGCTTGCAACAATTGGCAAAGCGCACGCTCACATCTTCAGTACCTTTTACGGTTATACCGTCGTAAGCCTTTTTTTCATCGACCTTGCGCTGCTTCTCACTTTTATTGGTGAGACGCGATTCTATTTCTTTGGCTTCATCTCCATCACTTTTAAGTTCGGCCAATTCATGTTTGTATTCTTCTCGGAGACGGTTAATGACTTGATTGGTGCCTAAACCGCCAATGCCGATGGCGCAGAATACATCCTCCGCATCATTATAACCCAGTTTCTGACTGATACGATTAATGTATTCGGTTTTATTATAAATCCCCTCATCCAAAGATTGCATTTTAAGCGTTTTTTTGTAAAGATCTTTTCCACGCTCAATGTTTTCTTCCCGTTTGTTTTTCTTAAGCCACTGACGAATTTTATTTTTGGCTTGAGAGCTTTTCGCAATATTTAACCAGTTTTGACTGGGTCCCTTGCTGTTGCGTGACCGCGCAATTTCGACGGTATCACCGGTTTCCAACTGATAATCAAAGGAAACTATGCGATTGTTTACTTTTGCACCCACACACTGGTTGCCAATTTCAGTATGCACCCGATAGGCAAAGTCGATTGGCGTGGAGCCCACCGGCAATTCATAAACCTCACCCTTAGGAGAAAAGACAAAAACAGATTCTGTAAAAAGTTCCGCTTTGATGCTTTCCAGCATTTCTTTGCTGTCATTCGAGTCGTCCTGGAGCTCACGCAATTGTTTCAGCCAACTCATCTGGTTAACATCCTGTACGCCGGTGCTGCCTCCGCTTTCTTTATAAAGCCAATGAGCGGCTACCCCATATTCTGCCACATGGTGCATTTTAAAGGTGCGGATTTGTATTTCGAAACGCTCTCCGCGCGGTCCGATCACTGTCGTGTGCAGCGATTGATAGCCATTGGATTTGGGCATGGCTACATAATCTTTTACACGCATTGGTACAGGCTTCCACAGTTGGTGAACCTCACCCAAAGCTAAGTAACAATCTTGAATTTCATCCACCAATATACGAATGGCAATCAGATCATAAATTTCATCTAAATCTTTGTGTTTTTGCACCATCTTCCGATAGATGCTGTAAAAATGCTTGGGCCTACCGCTGATTTCATAATGCACATGCTGTTTATCCAGGATTTTTTTTATTTCCGTAATGACTTCATCTATGTAGGCCAATCGCTCTTTGCGCTTCATAGAAATGCGGTCCACCAGATCGTAATAAATATCCGGCTCCAAATAGCGCAAAGCCAAATCTTCCAGTTCCCACTTGAGTTTGATTATCCCCAAGCGATCGGCAATAGGTGAATAAATTTCCAGAGTTTCTTCCGCTATTTTACGAGCACGATCGGCCGATTGGAACTCCATTGTGCGCATATTATGCAAACGGTCCGCCAGTTTAATAACGATAACGCGCACATCTTGCGCCATAGCCACAAACATTTTGCGATAACTTTCCAACTGGCGCTCTTCTCGAGACACACAAGAAATTTTATCCAGTTTGGTGACACCTTCCACCAGAAAGGCCACTTCTTCACCAAAATGGTCCACAACCCCTCTTACTGTGCAGCCGGTGTCTTCCACCACGTCGTGTAAAAGACCGGCGGCAATGGCTTGGTCGTCCAAACCCAACTCGGCCAGCGTAATGGCCACGTGCAGCGGATGGATAATATAAGGCTCACCGGACTTGCGCATCTGCCCTTTATGGAATTCTTCTGCAAACCAATATACATCTTGTAAAAACGCCAAATCCGAGTTGGGGTTCACCTCATAGACGGCGTCAACCAAATTTTTAAAAGACACATTACTTGCCATACGCTTCACCTCCAAAATTTATGTGTTGTTCCGGACAAAGAGGCCGCCGAATGGCATTTTGCAAAGAAACGACATCTTTCGAAAATGCCAGATGTTGAAATTGCTCAAAGTCACTACGTTCCGCGTGTCCTTCCAAGAATGTGACCGATTCTTTTAGATCACGTTTCTCCGGATGGCGCACCAACACATATTGACCCTCTTCTTCGTTCAGAAAACCCAATTCCTTAAATATACGCAAACCCAATAAAAACGGTTCCTTCGTTAACTTACCCCTTGGGGATAAATTTTTATCATGTTGCCATATTTCCAAGTTGGGCGCAAACCCGTCATCATTCATGTGATGGGCCACTAAAAATTTATAAAATGCACCTAGAAAATGACGATCCGGGCAGGATCCATCTAAAATCAGCTCATTGAGATCGACATCACGATGACCATAGAGCAAATGTACAAACGCCTCCTGGCCATCTCTCCCGGCGCGACCGGCCAACTGGTTATAAGCCTCACGTGAAAAACAAAGGTGATAAAGCACCACATGACGCACATTCGGAAGGTGCATACCTTCCCCGAAAGCAGAGGTGGCAATGAGGGTCCGCAAATGTCCATCAGAAAAATCCGCCTCAATGCATTGCCTCTGCAGACGAGACAATCCGCCATGATAATAGCCCACACTGTGCCGCCACGTCAACGGCAAACTGCTTCTTAATTTGGCCGCTATTGTGAAAGCCTGTTGGCGGCTATTAACATAAACAATGGTCTTTTCGCGCCGTTTCAGCAATTCATAAAGGTAATGATTTTTTTGCGCTGTACTGCGCACATCAATCACCCGCAAATTGTCACGACTGTTGTTATCACAAAACACCGCCTGAATAGCCAAGGGCTTAATGACTGACACTTCATCCTTAGGCATTGTAGCTGTTAAAGCCAATTTTAGCGCCCGCGGATAATGTGTCATCCGCTGCGCCAACTGTTGATAACCATGCCGGCGGCCGGCCAAATGATGGGCTTCATCCACCACAAAAAAGCCCATTTCTTTTGCACCATTGCGGAAAGCTTTTTCATGCGCCAAGAAAAACTCCGGCGTGGTCAGCACCATATCTATCAAGCCTTTTTCCAGACGGAAAAAGAAATCCGCCCTTTCGCCGCCGGTCATATCTCCGCAGGCCTTCACCACAGTCAAGTGCAAGGCTTCATAACGGCGTACAATGGATTGATATTGATCGTTCAAAAGAGCGCGCAATGGGAAAAAAACCACCGCCATCTGCTCCTTGGCTGTCACAATCTCTGCCGCCATTGCCTGATAAATTAACGATTTTCCTCTTCCCGTGCCCATAACAGCCAGCACATTTCTTCCCTCATGAAGTGCGTTCAGTGCATCGGCCTGCACGGAATGCAGCCTTCCTCCTGAAAGCCAACTGGCCGCCACTTCAGCAGCCGTCAAGGCGGTGCGTTTTGGAAGCGACGCCATCGCAACGCCCGCTTCATCGTCCACCACCTTTTGGATAATCAAGTTTAATCCCCAATGAGCACCATCTTGTCCACCGGTTTTTTCGAAACCTTGCACCCGATACACGATGCCTTGATCCATAAGCGGCGCCAAGTGTAACGCCAGGCCACGTTTTAAGTAACCCAATACCTGATCATCCTTGCACACGGAAACCGCATTGGCATCGTTCTCATTCTGAGGCTCTCGAACCAGCGAAATAACAGCTTCCGGAGAAAGTGCCGCAATCAGCTCCTGGCGTCCCTCATAGCTCACGCCGACAGCCTTGGTATGCAGCACATATTTTTCTTCAATATAACGATAAGGATCATCCTCTAAAAGCAATTCTCCGCGGAGAAAAAGTGCATCATCCAAAGGCTCATTGCCCATATAGCTGGGACGTAAGTCATCAACAATTAATTCCAGGCGTGTCTCACCGCGAAAGGTTTGACAATCCAAATGAAAAAGCAAGTCGTGGTTGGGCCAAGGATGGTCTGTGGCATAGTTTCCCCGTCGAAAAGCAATTGCTCGCAAAGATGGCGCTTCTGCACGTGGCAGATTCAGTTGTAAGTGAGCCCCGTCTTTGCCGCAACTGCGAAAATCGATGTCACGCTGGGCTTCTAGCGCAAAGGTCGCCTTAGGATTGCCACATCCGGTCGGTTCTAAAGCCAAAACTTCATCATAAAGAGACATTGTCACCTCTTGCGGTTTTAGAACTTGATCCACAAGAAGCGTTTCTTTACCATACCAATCTGCTTTAGACGCATCGCAAAGTGCCACAAAAGCTTGGCGAAACTCTTCCAGCAAATCGCCTGTTAAGGTGAGACCGCACGCCCGTGCATGTCCGCCAAATTTCAATAAAAGATGAGACAATTGCCCCACTGTTTCAAACAAGCTGATGCCTTCCGGCGCCCGCCCGGAACCGCTATAAATGTTTTTATCCGCATCAGGACGGGTGAGCACAAGGGCCGGCAGTCCATATTTTTCTACCAAACGAGACGCCACAATACCAATCACTCCGGCATGCCAATTTGCAGCCCACACCACAATGGCTGAAGCGGGAGGATTCGATTCAATTTGTGCCACAGCCTCTTCCATCGCTTTGTTTTCCATTTCTTTGCGCGTGCCATTTAATGCATCCAAGCGCTCCGCCAACTGAGATGCTTCAAGCTCATCCTGACACAAAAGCAGCGACAACGCCAACGGTACCTGATCCAATCGTCCCGCCGCATTGATGCGCGGCGCCAACTGAAAGGCCACCGTCTGCGCATCCAATCCATCAAAAGACAAATGGGCAACGTCCAAAAGTGCCGCAATCCCCGGGCGAGGATTGCGGTTCATCACCTGAAGGCCCGCTTTCACCAATAAACGATTATCCTCATAGAGCGGCACAATATCGGCAATGGTGGCCAGCGCACACAATTCCAAAGATCGTGCCATCGCCTCTTCAGACACAGCCCACCCGCGTGACATGCGTAAAGCCATCACCAGTTTAAACGCCACACCGGCGCCACAGATATGATAAAAAGGCGCTGAATCATCGGGATCTAACTTAGGATTGATAATGGTGCAATTAGGCAATACATCGGGCAGGCTGTGATGATCGGTCACCAATACCTGCAGACCGTCATTGATAAAGGGCTCTAAAATATCTTGTGCGGCAATACCGTTATCCACCGTAATCACCAAACCCGCACCATCGGCAACCAAGTTCTGAATTGCCCGGTCATTGAGTCCGTACCCCTCCTCCATTCGAGAAGGGATATATATAGATGCGCAAGCCCCCATATCATCCAATGCTTCCTTTAAGAGAACAGACGCGCAAATACCATCTACATCGTAATCACCGTAGATCACAATTGATGCACCTGCCTGTATGGCTTCTTCCACCATCTCTACAGCGCGGCCCATGTTAATCATCTCAAACGGAGACGATAGATCAACAAAGGTATCTTTTAAAAACCGTTTGGCACGTTCAACAGAATGAAGTCCACGGTTTAATAAAAGCTGCGCCAAATTTGGAGAAATTTCCAAAGACGCAGCAAGTCCTTGCACCTGATTATTATGATGTCTGATGGTTTGCCAACATTTCAACGCCTGTTCCTCCTAAAACATTGCCGCTCCGTAAATAATTAGTATCAGTCCCATCACCAGAAAACTGGTCACCATAAAAATAGCGTAATAAAGCAAGCCCTTTTCGTAGCCCATTCGTTTTATACAGGTTTCCAGCTTTATATGATATACGCCGGTTTTACGACTCTCATAGAAAAAATAAAGATTTTTGGCGCCTAATAAAAAAACCAGCACACCTAAGAGAATCAACAATGCACTCGTTGGCGCCATTTTAAATGTGCCCAACAACAGCAAAATGAATATACCCAGATAAAACAAAACCTTGTTCCCATCTTTCCAGCGCAATGGCATCCTCTCCCTCTGTTTTCAAATTATTGTACCACAACCAACCCCATCGTTGTCGATAATTTACACAAATTCCCTGTCTAATGTAAAAAAACAATAAAAAAGCGCCACCTGTCCATATAGAACAGATGGCGCTTTGTATGACCATAAAATTAGGCAATCTTATTCAGGGTAACGAGCTGAGCATCGCCATACCATTCAACTTTATAACCCAAACTTTCGCCCACAAAACGCAGCGGCACCATCGTGCGGCTGTTCATGATAGAAGCCGGAACATCTAAGGCCACATCTTTGCCGTCGACCTTGGCTGTCTTATCATCAATTTTCAGAGACACTTTTTTACCATTTTTATCTACCGTCACCGTGCGGGTTTCATTGTTCCATTCCACTTTGGCACCGGTTGCTTCCGCAATGGCGCGATAAGGCACCAAGGTGCGGTCATTTTGAATAACCGGTTGTTGATCGGCAAAATGTACCGGCTGACCATCTACGGTTACTAAGATATTACCAAGATACAAATCATCAAAATTCAGTTGAGCTGCATTCTTGGGAAGCGTAATACTCAGTTTATCATTTCTCTTATTTTGACTATTCAATTTAAGATTGACAGCCACAGGTTGATTATCGAAGTTTAAGTTCAAGCCCATAGCCATTTCAGACTGATACATATCTTTATTGAAGGTTTCTTTAATATCAAGATAAGAGCCCTTCATAGATTGCTCCAGTTCTTTCAAGTCTTGATTCAATTCGTTTTCATTCAAACTGTTAACCACTTCATCCAATTCAGGGGTGATTTGTTTCATCAGCTCCGGACCATAGATCTTAGTCAGATCCGCATTAACTTGCGCTTTGTTCTTAGCATAGCCATTCACAGTAGCCTTGACAAGAGCCACTACATCTTTTTCATCGAGTTTAAGACTGTAAGTGTCGCCATCTTTTTTCATATCCACCGGAACATCCACATCTTTGTAGAGATGTGCTAACAGCTCTTTTATAAAACCTGTCCCATTTGTTAAAACATCCGGATCAATGATCATCCCGGTTGCAGGCGACGCCAGATCAACTTTTACATAGTCAGCGGAAATGTTATCAAAATACGCCTTGAGGCTTGGATCATCTGCAGGGCCCATAAGGTCAATATATTCTTTGACACTCGCCTTACTCAAATAATACTCAATGTGATTCACATCACGCATATCCATATAAATATCGAAATCCGGCAACTTTTTATTGCCCATCTCCGGTATATTCAAATCACCAAAAGACACTTTTGCATGAGCCAGCTGAGGAACCCCATCCTTTGTTGTAGCCTCACTGACCACTTTAACAGGAACTCTGAAGGTCTGACCATTTGCTGCAAAGCTTAAATCCATATTACTTGTTGATTCAGTGCCGTTCCAAGCCGCTACTTTTTGGTATTCATCAAAATACTGATTGGCTGTTGGTGAACAACCGGCAAAAATCGCCAGCGAAAAAGCCACAAGCAACAGCGCTGCAATGCGTTTTCTCATAATTAATCCTCCTTCACATAGTGCAACAAAGTTTCAATTATTATACACCGTTAATTGTACTACGTCAAGTAGACAATTGTAAAAAGTACTGAGTGGCAAGTCTGATTAAACTGCATCACATTAAATACAATAAAAAGAGCACCCTCGTAAGGGTGCTTATATCTCTCAAAATGATTCGTCAGCATGCGGGCTCGTCCGGCGCCCTTCGGGCTTCTCCTCTCCTCGCAGCTTTGAAAGGGGCGCTACCCGCTGTTCGCCCTTCGGGCTCCGCCTCACAGGGTAACC
>JAEZVS010000041.1 GCA_023443145.1 Bacillota bacterium
CGCCACTTGTCAGCAAGTGGCGCTTCTCTTTTTTATAGCGTAAAATCGTCGCTTGGGTGGCACGATCAAATACAGGGTCGCACTTCTGTTCGATAATAGTGCGTGCGTTCGAATCGCTTACAGGAAAGAAACAGCCCTGGCAAAAAAAAAAGCTACCGTTCTTCACCCCACACATAGATCAGTCGATAGGCCAGGGCCACCACCACTCCGCCGATGGTGTTGCCGATGGTGACCGGAATCAGATTGTCGATCATAAAGTGAGACCAGGTGAGCGCTTCCGGTCCGGCGCCGGTTTGTATCTTGAGAAAGAGCCCGGCGGGAATAAAAAACATATTGGCAATGCTGTGTTCAAAGCCGCAGAGCACGAAGCATAGAATGGGCAGGTAGAGAGCCACCAGCTTTTGGCTGACAGTCTCACCTGCAGTGGCCATCCATACGCCCAGACACACCAGAATGTTACACAAGATGCCCAGAATAAGAGCTTCTTGAAAGTCGTAGTTCAGTTTTCCGGCGGCAATGCGTAAGGTGACTTCACCCAGGGCGCCGTCAAAAAAACGGCCGGTGCCGCCTTGAATCCAGAGCCAGGCAATAAGAAGGGAGCCCACCCAGTTTCCTATATACACCATCAGCCAGTTGCGCAGCAATTCGTATAGGGTGCAAGATCGGAAAAAGAGAGCCATGGGCAGGCTCATGGCATTTCCGGTAAAAAGCTCGCTGCCACAAATCAGCACCATTGACAATCCGGCAGGGAAAACCAAGGCGCCTAAAAGCTTGGCCAAGGAAGGAACAGCAATGGTGGCGGTCACGGTGTTGAATGCGCAGGCGGCTAAGGCAATAAAGGCGCCGGCCATCACCGCCAATAAAAACATGGCGCTCAAAGAAAGATGCGCTTTTTTGGAGCCGATGGCGGCAGTGCGCTCGGTTATTTCTCTATAGCTGATCATATTGAGATCTACTCCCCTCTTCCGGTTCAACCGGTGTAAACCCCACTTTAACTGTCTTGATTGATTTTGCTGCTCATTGTGTCGATGTCAAAGCGCAAAATCGCTACCCGCGACCATCCGTTTTTGATGACCTCGTCTCGTCGAGAAAGCTCATTTGGCGCAAGGCGTGCACAAAGCAATAAAAGAGCCCGCATTCGTTCCTCATCATCGGTTACTTCTGTTACTCGGCCTCTCAGGAAAATGCTTTCATAGTTGGTGGTGTAAATGTGCGGCATCACTTTTTCCGAAAGCACCACAGAAAAATGCGCCGCGCCATCGTGATGAATGGCCTTGATCTTATGGCCTTGCCGCTTGCTGTGGAAATAGAGGACGTTCATGGTATCGTCATAGACATAATTTATAGGTACGCCATAAGGTTGTTCGGATTCATCAATGAGAGATAACACGCCAAAGCTGCCTTCATTCAGACGCTTGCCTACAATGTCGCGATCTGAACAGTGTTTGCGCACAATATGCATACGATCAACTCCTCATTTGTCATTTTATACAAGTATAATTCAATAATGCGTCGTCTTCAAGGGCAGGCACCGTTAACCGAACTCGGGATAATGGCCTAAGAGCATAAAGTCTTTATTGGTGGCGGCCAGGTGATTTAAGAATTGACGAACGGCAGGGGTGTGCACCGAACCTTCAAAATCAAAATAAAAAAGAAATTCAAAATTGCGTCCCGGTATCGGACGGCTTTCCAATTTGGTCATATTGAGACCTAAGGCAGCCAGCTGGCTGATGACACGATAAAGGCTGCCCGGTTGATGGTCGGTGCTCAAAACCATGGATATTTTATTGGCGCCGGGGTATATCTCCAAGTTGCGGTGCACACACACAAAGCGGGTGTAGCTGTGGGCGCTGTCTTGTACCGCATCATCTAAGAGACTGAGTTCATAAAGATCGGCACAGTGGATGGAGGCAATGGCTGCCAGATCGCGTCGATCGGCATTGCGTACCGTTTCGGCGGCACGCGCGGTGTTGCTCACTTCCGTGACTGTAATTTCAGGATGGGCGGATAAAAACTGGCTGCACTGGGCGAGCGCCTGAGGATGAGAAAGCACTTCCCGTATATCGCTTAAAGTGGCGTCCGGTTTTCCTAAGAGCCCGTGTCGAATCAACTGACGATGCGCCAAACTGATGTGAAGGGGATAGCGGGTAAACAAATCGTAAACAGCGTGCACCGAGCCGCCGTTGGAATTTTCGATGGGCAAAAGGCCATAGGTGCAGCGGCCTTCGGCCACCGCCTGGGCCACGTCGCCAAATTGGGGGAAATAGTGCAGCCGTCCATAGGGAAAAGTGTGACGCGCCGCCAATTCTGAATAGGCGCCGACGGTGCCCTGTACGGCCACATCACCTCCCCGGGGTAGACAGTGGGGCGTTTCCGTTAAAGCCTGCGTCAGTCGTTCGTCCCAAGGGGAAGGGGGTGTCTGCGTTTCCTGCATCACTTGATAGATGTCGCGCAAGGTCTGGGCAAAAAGGTGCAGCTGTGGGGACAAAGTCTCATCTTTTTGAAGAATATCATCCAGCCAACGTTGTGCGCGGGAGGGGTCTGCTGTACACTCCTTTGTCATCAACTGCAGTCGCTCTATTAAGAGCTCGGCCATATGGTCGTCTATTTGGGTGCAGGCATTCAATTTCTTGTCGGTCATAGCGTTCCTCCCTAGCGGTGAGAATGGGGTATGTGTTTACAGTAAAAGACGGCAAAGCGTCGGGACGAAAGGATGGCGCCTTGCCCCAAGCGGTCGGCACGGCGGCGTTTTGTTTTGGCGAACCGGGGCACTGAGCGGCCATCGCTTCTTCACGCTTTAGAGGCGTCTTGCACCATGATTAAGATAAAAAATCCCCCCAAACTGACGTTTTGAGGGATTGCTCTGTTTATGGGGTGTATCCGCATATCCGATGACTTTTTTGTCTCACAGGCACAATCCACAAAAAAGCCTACCCGATAAGCCGGTAAAGCCGAAGAAAAAGGTTTGTGCATTTGTGAGTGGGCATGTGGTGATCACGGTAGGCGCTCCTTTATAAATTTGTTGTATCATAACACACCCGGATTCAATTTGCAAAGATAAAGGGAAGGGCTGTCGGCAAAACAGGCTGCCTATAACTGACGCATCCATTCCGGTCGGTAATGACGGTGGATTAAATGATTGTCTATTTCGGCCAACAAGCGCCGGCGATCTTCGTTTAAAGTGCCTTTGAGCGACAGATAGTTTGATGCATGGTTGGCTCGAAAGACGCACCCAGGCGCATTCACCTGCTGTAAAAAAACGGAAATTTCCCGCAAACTGTCATCTGCTGATGGCAGGGGAAAATCGCCGCGGGCCCAATCGGCGTAAAGGGGCGCCTCCGGTTCCAGATAGAGGGTGAGATAAGACAGATAATCGGGACGACTTGCACTGACGGCCCGTGCACTCTCTTTCGCAGCCTGCGTCAAGTCGGAAAAAGGATAGAGGCCGGATATTAAGGTAACCGAAAGATGCATGCCCGCCTCATGAACCTTTTCGGCTGCCGCTATATACATCTCTTGAGTGATGCCCTTTTTCACCGCTTGTAAAATCTGATTATCGCCGCTTTCCAATCCCACATACAAAAGTGTGAGGCCCGCATCGTGAAGGGCGGCCAAATCTTCGGACGATTTGCGTAAAATATCCTGCACTGTCGCATAACAAGACACCCGAGACAATTGCGGGAAAACGGCTTTGGCTTCTTTTATATAATCAAGCAATGTGTCGGTGGCCAGACAAAGGGCATCGCCGTCAGCAAAAAACAAGCGCTTCGCCCAAGGCTTTTGCGCCC
>JAEZVS010000080.1 GCA_023443145.1 Bacillota bacterium
CATGAATATGGACCGGTGAAAATGACCAGATGAAAACTCCGATTACAACGCCCCAAAATAATCCACGTTTTATTTTCTTTAAAAATTTTTTCATGAACCATCCTCCCCGGGGTTCAGTATAACATACAACCGCCGATAAAAAACAACACGCACAAAGTTTTATGGCTTTTGGTTTCTTTTTTTCACCACTTGTTGTAAAATGATACTCGACATATGGAAAGGAGTGATCGACAGATGTCTCAAAAACCAGGCCGAGTCAAAAATGCTTTTTCTCGCTTTTTATTGGGTCTGTGGCATATTATCGGCACGCTTATCATTTTGGCCGTGCTGACGGGTGTCGCTATGGTGAGCATCAACATCTACGTCATTGCCACCACAGATGATCAGGTGAAGACCGTGCACAACCTGAAACATCGAGAGGCAGATTATATTTTGGTATTGGGGGCCGGTCTTGAAAAAGACGGTGAACCCAGTCCCATCTTAACAGAGCGATTAAACACCGGTGCCGACCTTTCTGCTGCTGAAGCCGGCCGCAAGGTGCTCCTGTCCGGCGATGGTGAAAGCAAATCTCATGATGAAGTAAAAGCCATGGAGAAATATTTGCGCACCAAAGGCTTAAAGGAAAATAAAATTGTCATCGATCGCAAAGGGCACTCCACTTTCGAAAGCATTTTGCGCGCTAAAGAAGAATACGGTGCTGAATCTTTGGTGATCGTAAGTCAAAAATTTCATCTCAGCCGCGCCTTGGATACCGCCAATGCCTTAGGATTGGAAGCTTACGGTGTGGCCTCGGACCAACCGCCCTATCCCAGTCAAGATGAATATGGCACACGAGAATTTTGGGCGCGTATCAAAGATTTTACACAAGTGCGCACCAGAAATTGGCCCGACTTTGTGAAAGATCCCATTTATTCGCTCATAAAACGCAGCAAAGAAGCCTCCGGCTGGTTTTAATGATCCTCTACGCAATATAAAAGCAAGCAATCTCAATAGATTGCTTGCTTTTTTGTATGCTATGTTCTTTTAATAAACTGCGCCCCAAAAAACGCGCCTTAGAGAGGGCTTCACCTTCATTCACACTTATATAAAGCAGGTTTTTCTGTCGGGATACTTACATAAAATAGCCCACAATACCGGCAATAAAAATTCCCGGAAGCATATTGATGGTGGGAATGTTTTTTATCCCTGCCACCGAAAGACCAATGGCCAAAAGCAACACCCCACCGGCAGCCGACATGTAATCCACCACCCCATCATTCAGATATGGTGCCAACACGCCGGCTAAGAGTGTCAGCCCCCCTTGATAGATCAGAACCGGAAAGCCGGAGAAAAGCACCCCGATCCCCAAAGTTGATGCCAGAACCACAGACATGATGCCGTCCAGGGCCGATTTTATAAACAGAATATCATAGTTGTGATTGATGCCCGCTTCCAAGGAGCCCAAAATGGCCATGGCACCAATCAAATAGATGAGTGAAGCCGACACAAAGCCTTCCACAAAATTGGAATCGTTCACCCGTGCCAGCTTTTTAATGTTGTAGCCCAGATTATCCATATGCTTATCCAGACGCAACCCGTAACCGACAGCAGATCCCACCGTCAGAGAAATGACGATGACCACATCATTGGGTGACGCCAGCGCCATGCGCATCCCTATAAAAAGTACGCAAAGACCATTGGCTTGCATCACCAAAGTACGTACCCCATCAGGAAGACCGCGTTTTAAAAGCAGCCCCAAAAGAGCACCTGCCATCACTGCCAGCATATTAACCACTGAACCGATCAAACCAATCCCTCCTTCCCCTCTCCCTGTATTATAACACAACTATGGTGTGCTTCATCATTAAAGAAACTTTTGGCAAACATATTTTAGGATGTGATATTTCTACCACAAACGGTTTTCAGCAAAAAGCGACGCACCATCATCAAAAAAACAGACGCCGAAAGCCTGTCGGGATTCCGGCATCGTTTATCTGTCTTCAACAGTCGCCTCGCGCTCAAGAGAAGCCACCAAGGCCTTTTCTTTCTCCCGCATCGCCCATTCATGCCGCGAAAAAACACACCCGCAATAATGTTGTCTATCAATATGCCAGGCTTTACAATAAGCAATAGATTTTTGATAGCCTCCATTTTTCTTGAAATCGTTGGGCAAGTGGCGCACGCCCATCTCTGCACCCCTTGCTTCGCCCAAGGCATTCAAACGCGCCGCATTTTTATACGGACTAACAGATAAAGTGGAACACATATAGTCTGCGCCAATACGGTGCGCCCATTCTGCGGCCTGTTTCAGTCGAAAGTCATAGCAACGAAAACAACGCTCGCTGCCTTCTCCCAGGTGCTCCACACCTTTTACCGCCTCAAAATACTCGTTAGGCGCGTAGGTGCCTTTGATGACCTGTACTCCGTGGGGAAAATCAACTTGTTCCACCACTTTTAAAAGCTCTCGATAACGATGCTCAAATTCCTCTTGAGGATGAATATTGCTGTTTTGATATAAAATACTCACCTGAAAATATGGCGCCAAATATGACAGCACATAGCTGCTGCAAGGCCCGCAGCAACTATGGAGCAACAAATGAGGCGCCGGCTCTTCCGGCTTCAAAGCTTCAATGATGGCATCCAACTCTTTTTGATACATCCGCTTCCGGTCCATAAGCCACCTCCCGCTATCAGTTTGACACTCCAACAGACAGTTGTCAATTCGTGCGCTTTAAAAACGATAGAGCAGATGTTATAATGGTCTCAACACTAAAGAAAGGATGAGAAGACCGATGTCAAACCATCTGAATTATTCGGAGTTGCAATCACAAGTAAGCGATTTGCTGACCTTTGTACGAAAAAACAACGCCATAGAGCCGGAAGTTTTCGAAAAATACAATGTCAAACGAGGCTTGCGTAACAAAAACGGTACCGGCGTGTTGGTGGGCATGACCCGCATCTCTGATGTTGTCGGTTACAAAATAGAAGACAACAAAAAGGTGGCCATTGAAGGCTCTCTTCTTTATCGCGGTATCCCTTTGGGTGATTTGGTGCAGGGCTTTGAAGAGGAAGAACGCTTCGGCTATGAAGAAATTGCCTACCTCTTGCTTTTTGGACAGCTGCCCACCGAAAAATCGCTCCTGCATTTTACCCATCTTTTAAGTCATCGCCGCAATTTTCCTCAAAATTTTAAAGAGGATGTCATCTTAAAAACACCTTCCAAGAATGTAATGAACAAACTGCAGAGCATCATCTTGGCTCTCTACACATACGATGATCAGCCCGATGACATTTCGTTAGACAAGGTATTGGCGCAATCCATCGATCTCATTGCCAAAGTGCCCCTTATGCTGGCCTATGCCTATCAGGCCAAACGACATTACTTCGATGGGAAAAGTCTGGTGCTTCACCAACCCCTTCCATCTGCCGGTACAGCAGAAAACATTCTCCATCTGATTCGCACCGACTCTCATTACACCATGCTTGAAGCGGAAATTTTAGATTTATTGCTTTGTGTTCAAGCCGATCATGGCGGCGGGAACAACTCGGCCTTTGCCACCCATGTGGTTTCATCCAGCGGCACCGATACATATTCTGCCATTGCCACGGCCATCGGCTCTTTAAAAGGACCTCGCCACGGCGGTGCCAATCAAAAAGTTCACTGGATGCTGGAAGATATTAAGAAAAATGTTAAAGATTGGAAAAACGAAAGTGAATTGCGCGATTATCTGTTGCGCATCATGAACAAGCAGGCTTATGACGGCACCGGTTTGATCTACGGTATGGGCCACGCCGTCTATACAAAGAGCGACCCGCGTGCCGAACTTCTAAAGAACAAAGCTGAGCGTTTGGCCATGCGCACCAATCACTTGGCCGAGTACGAGCTCATCAATGATATTGCTCGGCTCACCAAAGAGTTGATGATGGAACGTAAAGGGCCTGATTTTTCCATCTGCGCCAATGTAGACCTTTACACCGGCGTTATTTTTGAAATGCTGGGCATTAATGAGGATCTTTACACTCCACTCTTTGCCACTGCACGCATGGTCGGCTGGTGCGCACACCGACTGGAACAGATTATGGACAGCAAAATCATGCGCCCCGGCTATGTCTATGTGCCCACCAACAATTTACACTATCGACCCATTTCTGAGAGAAGCAGCAGCTAAAAAGCATCTCATCAATCATCACAGCGTAAACCGACGCCGATCCCGTTTCGTAATTTTCAAATCAGAAATTGCGAAACGGGATCGGTCTATTTATTGCTCAATAAATTAAGCGCCGCGGCCAAGGTTTTACACCATATTTAATAAGGAAAAGGAAGCCTTCCCGGAAGGCTTCCGAATCAAGCATCGTTTGCAACAGCTGATACACTTTGTTGTATCCAACGTATGACGTTTTTATAAAAAGAGCGTCTTAGCCAATGGATATCCGATAAACACATATACCACCAATGATGCCACACACATCGGCAAACCATAGGCAATAATCTGTTTCGTTGAGATTAGATTTTTTTGTCCGTGCATCAGTCCGGCGTGCGGTGATGCGGCAGGTGTGAGCATGGCCACAAAGACCAGCATGCCGACGCCCACCATCAACGGTTCGCTGCTGATGCCCATTTGTTCGGAAAAACCTAGAATCACAGGCATCAAAACCACTGCCATGGCCGCATTATTGGCAAAGTTTGTAATAATCAGGGCGACGGTAAACATAATGGCGGCAAAGGCCATCTCAGAACGACCGCCTAAAATGGGCTGAAGGACGTTGACTAAAAATGGCTTAATGCCCGTTGCTTCAGCGGAAAGGGCATTTGCAGCATAAACAGCTGACAAAATCAGGAAAAGAACGCCCCAGTTCAACTGACTGGATGCCGCTTTTTGGTAAGGCAATACAGGTTTACCGTCCACATGTATAATCATTAATGCCACGATGATGAAAACGGTGATCCCAATGACACCGGCACGATTGAGAAAGTGAATCACGCCGATGGATTTCGGCAAAAATCCCGGCAAAAGAATCAACACCACATAAATAAACAAAGAAGAAAGAATGAATTTTTGCTGCTTAGTCA
>JAEZVS010000099.1 GCA_023443145.1 Bacillota bacterium
CCGTCAAAATTACGTTGCAATCCGAACGCTTGCAGGAACCGATCCACTTCTTTGATGGTTTTTCCGGTCAGATCCGGGAGCACAACATCTTTGCTGTCTTCAGCACCGGCATAACCGCGGATAACAGCCCCTTTGTTTAACTTGGTGCCGGCATCCGGGAAATAAGTCTTCAAAATATTGCCTTCCGTTTCCAAATGCAATTGAAGACCGGCATTTTGAAATGCTTGCATGGCTTCATCGATGGGCATAGGGAGTTTTAAATCGGGCACTTCCACCACGTCCCCCGCTTTCGCCTCTTCAATATTATTATTCGCCTGAGAGCTGGGCACTTCATAGTAACGCATTATTTCAGCCACAATGTTGGAAAATGCCGGACCTGCGACACTGCCGCTGGACGCATTGGTCTGCGGGCTGTTTACAATAACAATACAGGCGATTTTAGGGTCATTTGCAGGCGCAAATCCGCCGAAGCTCAAGTTGTAATTCCCTTTTTCATAACGGCCATCCTGAGCAATTTCCCCTGTACCTGTTTTACCGGCCACGCGATAACCCGGTACCGCTGCATCTTTACCAATGCCATTGGTCACCACATTTTCCATCATATCTCGCATTTGGGCGGCGCTATGTTCACTGGTCACTCTCCGCACCAACTCCGGCTTGATTTCTTCCACCGTCCGGCCTTGACGATCGGTGATTTTACTCACCACCTGCGGCTTCATCAGATTGCCGCCATTGGCCACTGCTGAAATGGCGCTGATCATTTGAATGGGTGTATAAGCATTGGCCTGACCAATAGCCATAGCCGCCAGGTCTAAAGGAACGGCGCGATCTTTAGGCACCAGTACAGGCGCCGATTCACCCGGTAAGTCAATGCCCGTTTTGCGCGTAAAGCCGAAGCCGTTCAAATAATCGTAAAAGCGGTCTTTACCCAGTCTCTCTACCGTTTTGGCTTGCACGATGTTGCAACTGTTGGCCAGCCCTTGTTTCAACGTCTCTGCCCCTTGAGCGCGGGGATAACTCCAGCAACGGAATTCGTGCCCGTCTATCATTATAAAACCGGGGCAATAATACTGGCTGTCCGGTGTGGCCACGCCATCATCCAAATACATGGATGTAGACACCACTTTAAAGACCGAACCGGGTTCGTACACTTTGGAAATAGCCAGATTTTTCCAAGTATCTTGTTTGTAATCGTTAAAGTGATTGGGATCGTAAGTGGGCTGTCCGGCCATGGCTAAAATGTTGCCTGTTTTCACGTCTTGTACGATGCAGGTGACCTGCAGCGCTTTCCATTTTTCCATGGTTTTTTCCAGCTCGCGCTCCACAATGTATTGAATGGTGCTGTCGATGGTCAAGTAAACATTGTCGCCGGGTGTAGCCGGTACCGATTCACGAATGGTTTGCGGAATAATATTTCCTTTCCCGTCCTTTTCAGCTGTTAATTGACCCACATTGCCCGACAACTTATCGTTAAACTGGAGTTCCGCGCCATTCAGGCCCTGACTGTCGATGCTGGTAAAACCCACCACCTGCGAAGCCAGGGTGCCTCGCGGATATTCGCGCTTCGTCTCTTTAATAAAGCCTACGCCTGCATAGTTCTTATCGCGCAGTTTTTTAGTTTTTTTGGTGTCTTCAAAACGCACCAGCCATTCAAATTCGGAATCTTTTTTTTCCAGAACTTTATTGATGCGGCTTTTAGAAATACCCAAAATATCTGATAGATCATTGATTACCTTGTCTTTTTCCGTGAGCCCGCGAATGGTCTTCGGTGAAATAAAGACGGAATCGGTTTGCACACTGATGGCCAAAGTTTCTCCCTTGGCATCATAGATGATACCACGATCCGGCATCAGGGCCACTTCCTTTAAACGATTGCTTAAAGAAGCCGCGCTGAACGTTTCGTTATTAAACACCTGTACATATAAAAGTTTCAGGCCAATCAGCCCTGCGATCACAAAAACCATGACCATGATAAGGCCAATGCGTCTATTGTGTTGCTTCACTTATGTTCTCCACCTTCACCGGATTCTTTATCGGTTTCCACCATTGAGGGCCGATACGCAATCACTTTTTCAGGATAGACCATGCCGAATTTTTCGGATGCCTTTTTCTCAATGGTTTCCAGGTCACCCAGACGAGAATACTCCTGTTGTAATTGCTCTTTTACTACAACTACTTCATCCAGTTTAGCCTGTGCCTGGCTCACGCGATAGCCCATATTTTGGATGGCGGTATATTGAGCCACAACTAAAATAGCCAATATAAAAACAATAATGACCACACGCATTTTAGGAAATAAAAAAACCGATTTCTTTTCACTTTTTATTCTGCTTTGTGTGTTTTTATCTTCTTTCAGCCGCAACGCATTCTTATAGCGCATATCCAGCACAGCAGAATCAGCGCTAGTGGCAAAGTATGATTTGAAAGGTTTGGATGACGATTGGGCTGAAGACATTTGACGGGGGGATTTCATGGCTTGAGACATGACGCATGCTCCATTCATAAAATTCGTTCAATAACGCGACACTTGGCGCTTTGAGCGCGCCGATTGATGAAACACTCCTCTTGACTTGCCATCACCGGTTTGCGTGTGATGATATGTCCTTCCTTTTTTTTACGGCAAGTACAGATAGGCTGTTTGGGTGGACAAATGCAACCGGCAGCCAGATATTTAAATCGATTTTTAACAATACGGTCTTCCAACGAGTGAAACGTAATGATAACCAGACGTCCGCCGATATTCAATTGATGAAACAGATCATCAATGCTTTCTTCCAATACGTCAAGTTCGTGATTGGTGGCAATGCGCAAGGCTTGAAAGGTGCGTTTGGCAACATGAGAATCTTTCTCTCGCATTTTTTTGGGAATGGCTCGTTCAATCACATCCACCAATTGTAAGGTGGTGTCAATAGGTGCACGAACGCGATGCTCCAAAATCAGCTTGGCAATGCGTCTGGACCACTTTTCTTCTCCGTAATTATATAAAATGCCGGCAAGAGCTTCTTCGTCAAAGCCATTCACAATGTCCCAGGCAGAAAAAGACGCCGTTTGATCCATGCGCATATCCAGCGGCGCATCAAAGCGATAACTGAACCCTCGATCAGGATGGTCGATTTGCGGTGAGGACACACCGATATCCAGTAAAATGCCATCTACACCTTCCGGTACACGTTGGGCTAAAATATTCGCCAAATGACGATAATTGTCTTTTAAAAGCGTTACCCGATCGCCGAAAGGCGCCAAGCGTTCACGCGCGGCCAACAGAGCTTCATCATCTTGATCCACGCCGATATAACGTCCTTCGGGTCCGCTTTTTTCCAATATGCCCCAAGCATGACCACCACCGCCAACTGTCCCGTCGGCATAAAC
>JAEZVS010000104.1 GCA_023443145.1 Bacillota bacterium
ATCGATGAGAGTGGGTTTGGGATATGATGTTCATCAGTTGGTTTCAGATCGAGCGCTTATTTTAGGCGGGGTGACCATTGCCCATCCAACCGGACTCTTGGGACATTCCGATGCCGATGTGCTCACCCATGCCATTTGTGATGCCATCTTAGGCGCGGCCGCTTTAGGCGATATCGGGGCCCATTTCCCCGATACGGATCCGGCATGGAAAGGTGCAGATAGCCAGCTTTTATTGCGTGCGACTATGGATAAGGTAAAAAAAAGAGGCTTTCGTTTAGCCAATATTGATGCCGTCGTCATGGCCCAACAGCCAAAGTTGGCGCCTCATATTCCCGCAATGCGTGCCCATCTGGCTGAAGCGACAGGGCTTTCCGTTGAGCAGGTGAGCGTCAAGGCCACCACCACCGAACGATTGGGCTTTGTGGGCAGAGAAGAGGGCATGGCTGCACAGGCAGTGGTGCTCTTAGATGAGGTCCGTGTATGAACTTTTTTGAAGCCCTGCCCACCTTCAATGACCAAGATACAGCGACTTTGCCGTCTCTTACATTGGCTTTTGTGGGTGATGCGGTGTACGAACTTTACGTGCGCACGGTGCTTTTGGAAAAAAGCCGTGTCGCCAAGATGCTGAGCAAGGCGACGGTGGCAAGGGTAAACCACGGCCTACAATCAAAAGTGGTGGCTGCAATTGAAGCGGAGCTGACCGACAAGGAAGAGGCGGTGTTACATCGCGGCCGCAACGCCCATGGCAGCGTACCTAAAAATGGCAGTCTTGTCGATTATCGGCGGGCAACAGGTCTGGAGGCTTTGGTGGGTTATCTTTATCTTTCCGGACAACACGATCGTCTTATTTGGGTATTGGAGCATATTGAACCGGTTTTTGAGGAGGCATTATGAGCCAGGCAGATGTGATTTTCATCAATAACTGTAAAGATATTCTGGAAAATGGCGTATGGGATACCGATCTTTCGGTGCGGCCGCGCTGGCCGGACGGCACTGCAGCCCACACCGTAAAAAAATTCGGTCTGGTAAACCGTTATGCGTTGAGTGAAGAGTTTCCCATGATGACGCTGCGCCCAACCGGATACAAAAATGCCTTTGATGAACTCTTGTGGATTTGGCAGAAAAAATCCAATCGGGTGTCGGAACTTGCAAGTCATATTTGGGATGCGTGGATGCAGGAAGACGGCACCATTGGCAAAGCCTATGGTTATCAGTTGGGCGTGCCGCATCAATATGCTGAAGGTATGTTTGATCAGGTGGAGCGGGTGCTCTATGATCTCAAGCACAACCCTCAGTCGCGCCGCATTATGACCAATATCTACAATCATGCCGATCTTCACGAAATGGCTCTTTATCCCTGCGCCTATTCGATGACCTTTAATGTGAGCGGACGCACTTTAAATGCCATTTTAAATCAGCGCAGCCAGGACATGCTCACAGCCAACAATTGGAATGTGGTGCAATATGCGGCTCTGGTTCATCTTCTGGCCCAGGTCAGCGGCTTGGAGGCCGGCGAATTGGTTCACGTCATCGCCGATGCCCATATTTACGATCGACATGTCCCCTTGGTGGAAGAATTACTGAAAAAAGAGCCGCGTCCGGCGCCTCGATTTACACTCAATCCGGCGGTGAATGATTTTTATGCGGCTGCCGTATCTGATTTTACAATCGAAGATTATCATCCCCATCCCTTTGCACACCGCATTCCGGTGGCCGAATAAGAAAGGTCGATTCCTATGGAATTTATTGTGGCAGTGGATAAAAACTGGGCCATCGGCAAAAACGGCGGCATGCTCTACCATTTGCCGGAAGATCTGCGATTTTTTAAAGAAACCACCATGGGTCATGTGCTGCTTATGGGACGCAAAACCTTTGAGAGCCTGCCGGGGGGCGCTTTGTCCCATCGGGTGAATGTGGTGCTTACGACCAACCTAAATTATCAGGCTCCTGATGCGCAAGTGATACACCATTTGGATGAACTGGATGCGGTGATGGCCGGCCATCCGGATAAAAAGCTTTTTCTCATTGGAGGCGGCAGACTTTATCATGATTTGCTGGACCGATGTGAGAGCGGATATGTGACCAAAGTAGATGCGGTTACCACCAATGCCGACACCTACTTTCCCAACTTAGACGTGCAGGATGATTTTGCACCGCCTGCCATCATAAAAAAAGGTGTCTCCAACGGCTTTGCTTATACCATATGCCGTTATCATCGACATAGAAAAGGATGAAAAACCCCATGCCCGATATTTATGGCAGAAATGCAGTGCGAGAAGCATTGCAAAATCAAACCGATATCAATCGCATTACTGTAGCACGATCGGCGCGTCATGGTGTCATTGATGAGATTTTTCGACTGGCCAAGGCGCAAGGCGTGCCCATATCTATCGTGGAAAGAAAAGTGCTGGATCAGCGATTTCCGGCCAAAAACCATCAAGGTGTGGCTGCCAGCCTTACAGAAAATGCCCGCTATGTGGACTTGGACGAGATTTTTCATCGTGCCGAAGAGGCGGGGGAACCGCCCCTTTTTGTATTGCTGGACGATATTGAGGATCCCCACAATCTGGGAGCCATTTTGAGAAACGCCGATGCCTTCGGCGCCCATGGGGTGATTATCGGTCGTCATCGCTCCGCTTCCCTCACTGAAGGCGCGGTGAAAGCCGCGTCCGGCGCCGCAGAACATGTAGCGGTGGCCCGAGTAGCCAATATCAGCCAAACCATTCGTATCTTAAAAGAACGAGGCGTGTGGGTATGCGGCACCGAAGCCGGTGCTCCGTCTATGTATGGTGTTTCTTTAGACGGCCCCTTGGCGCTTGTTATCGGCAACGAAGGAAGAGGCATGAGCCGGTTGGTGCGCGAACACTGCGATTTTATGTGTGCCATCCCGATGGGCGGTCACGTGGGGTCTCTCAATGCATCGGTGGCTGCAGGTATTTTGCTTGCAGAAATTCG
>JAEZVS010000146.1 GCA_023443145.1 Bacillota bacterium
GGTGTACGCCATTGCGCTTCATGGTTATCGAAGCCTTCAATGGAAAGGCCGAAAAGCTGCGGTATTCTCCGTGTTGGGCATTTTGGTGGTGCTCTTTACTCTCTTGGGGGTCACCTTCTTGTTGCCCGGGATGCACAGCTATCTGTAAAAAATGAATCCCTTTCGCTGAACCGTTTCGTTCTTGCTCAAGTCCGGGACGGTTTTTTATATTAGAATTATTCATTTTATTGACCGGAAAGCCTTGACAAGATGAAATAGACATCATACAATTATACGGTATGATTACCACCGATGACAGATCCAGAGCCCCGGATCCAATGGTGAGTCAGTACATTACATCCGGATTCCGATAGAGGAGGAAAAATATGCGTACAACCTACATGGCCAAAGCCGGCGAGGTCGATCGTAAATGGTATGTCATCGATGCCGCAGGCAAACCTTTAGGCCGCGTGGCCACACAGGCCGCTGCCATTTTGCGCGGTAAACACAAAACCACCTACACTCCCAATGTGGATTGTGGCGATTTCGTCATTGTCATTAATGCCAAAGATGTGGTGCTCACAGGCAATAAGAAAAGCCAAAAAATGTACCATCGTCACAGCGGCTATCCCGGTGGTCTCAAATCCACCCCGTATGGCGAACTTTTGGAAAAACGGCCATCTTTTATGATGGAACGTGCCATCAAAGGGATGTTGCCCCACAATCGCTTGGGTCGCCAGATGTTCCGCAAACTTAAAGTGTATGACGGCGTAGAACATCCCCATCAGGCTCAAAAGCCCGAAGCGTTGAACTAAGAGTGAAGGAGGTTTAATCATGGCTCAGATTCAATATTATGGCACAGGGCGCAGAAAAAGCTCCGTCGCTCGCGTCTATCTTGTTCCCGGCAATGGTAAAGTGACCATTAATGGGAAAGATATGGAAAGTTACTTCGGTAAAAAAACATTAGAAATGATCGTTATGCAGCCGTTGGAAGCCACCGAAACGGTTGGGCGTTTTGATGTGCGTGTAAATGCCTCCGGCGGGGGCACCACCGGTCAAGCCGGCGCCATTCGCATGGGTATTGCCCGCGCACTTTTGGAAGCCGATCCCGACTATCGTCCTCGTTTAAAAAGCGCCGGGTTCTTAACCCGCGATCCTCGTATGAAAGAACGTCGCAAATACGGTCTTAAAAAAGCCCGTCGTGCGCCTCAGTTCTCCAAACGTTAGGAAATCATCAACCCCCTTTTCAGGGGGTTTTTTTATTGGCGTGAATACTTTCTGTAGCAGAAAGCCTACATAAAAATTGTATGGCTTTTGCAAATGGGATAAGTGCCGTTTCTTTATCATCATTTTCAAGAGCGCGTCGCAATCCGCTATCTAGTGGTGATGAAAGAAGTTTACCGCGTGTTTACCGAGATGATACGAAGATTTTATAGAGTGCGTCAATGACGGGAAAATACGTAGGGAGCGGGCTTTTTTCATATAGAGGACGGTTCTTACAATTGATGAACGTACATGGTTTTGTTATACTGAATATAATTCTTGCACTCAAGGATGAAACAGAAAGGGAGATCAATATGAAGATCATCGTAGCAGGTGGAGATGGTTTTTGTGGATGGCCCACAGCTCTTTATTTGTCGAAACAAGGACATGATGTGGTCATCGTCGATAATTTGGTGCGGCGTGTCATTGACGGTGAACTAAAGGCTAATTCTGTATTTCCCATTCAAGAGTTATCTGAACGTGTTCACATCTGGCAACAGGTGAGCGGATGCGGCCTGTCTTACGAGGTAGGCGATGTTAACGATTACGATTTTTTGGCACATATCTTTCAAACGCATCGGCCACATGCTTTTGTCCATTATGCGGAACAACGCTCGGCTCCGTATTCTATGATTAGCCGCAAACATGCTGTTTATACTCAGAAGAACAACGTTCTTGGTACTTTAAATGTGATCTATGCCATTCACGAATTTGCGCCGGATTGCCACCTGATTAAGCTGGGATCAATGGGTGAATATGGCTCACCTAATATCGATATTGAAGAAGGGTATTTGAATGTGACGCACAATGGCCGCTCTGAGCGTTTTCTATATCCCAAAACGCCGATGAGTTTCTATCATCTGACCAAGGTGCACGATTCACACAATATTCACTTTGCCGCCAAAATTTGGGGTTTGCGCGCCACTGACTTAAACCAGGGCGTGGTCTACGGTATTCATACCGATGAAACCCGATTGGACCGAGGCCTTTTAAATCGATTGGACTATGACGGTATATACGGTACGGCCTTGAACCGCTTTATTATTCAGGCTGCCATTGGGGAGAGCATATCGGTCTATGGTAAGGGCGGTCAATCGCGAGGCTTTATCCATATTATGGACACGGTGCGCTGTATTGGGCTGGCAGCGGAACATCCTGCAGAACCGGGCGAGATGCGGGTGGTCAATCAATTTACCGAATCGTTTTCGGTGTTGGAATTGGCTGAAAAAGTGGCTCGTGTGGCTGAAGGCATGGGACTTTCTCCAAAGGTGAATCATGTGCCCAATCCGCGGGTTGAAAAAGAGGCACATTATTTCAATGCCAAAAACACCCAATTGTCCGATTGGGGACTGGATGCCCATCTTCTGACCGATGATGTGATTGCGGAGGCCATTGAAGAGGTACAACATTATAAAGACCGCATCATCACAGAGCAGCTTTTAAATAGCCCCGATTGGAGAAAATAGAGCCGTAAAACTGCATTGCTCTATAGTTTTGATATAACACGCAAGCTGAATGTGGCAGTGGGAAGCATCTGTCACAGTACGTCGACTGGTGGAAGGTACAAAGGAATCATCAATAATCAATAGGGAGGAGGATGCCGCTGTGCGCATATTGATCGTATCGGAAACGTTTTATCCATCCATCGACGGTGTGGCCACACGCCTGAAAGAGGCCGTTCGCTACATGACACGGCAAGGTCATGAAGTGGCGGTAATTGCCCCGGATTTAGGTCAAGATCACTTTGAAGGCGTGCCTATTTTAGGTGTGCCGGCGCATCGGATGCCTCTATATCGAACTCGCCCCTGGGGATTGCCTGGCAAAAAAATCCACCATATGATACAAGATTTTCGTGCCGATGTGGTGCATGTGGCCAATCCGTTGTTGATTGGCCTAAGCGGGGTGCGGGCAGCGAAATCTTTGGATTTGCCCTTGGTGGTGAGCCATCACACCAATCTGGATGTGTATCTCAGTTATTATCATCTGGATTTTGGCTGGTTACACAAACTATATTGGCAGATGGTGCGGCGATTACATCATGCGGCGGATATTAACTTATGTACGTCCCGTGCCATGCAACATTTATTGCAAAGCCACGGAGTATCTAGGGTACACACCCTTCGCCGTGGGGTGGATGTGCACCATCTGCATCCACGTTATAAGAGCGAGGCCATGCGCGCACGATTATCGGACAATCATCCAGACGATTTGCTTCTGCTTTTTGTGGGACGCCTGGCACCGGAAAAAGAGCTGGAACGGCTGGAAATTATGCTCGATCGGGCGCCGGACGTGCGTCTGGCCATTGTGGGGGACGGTCCTTCCAAAGAAAAATTGGAAGCACTTTATCGCGGGAAAAATGTTGTTTTTACAGGTTATCTGGAAGGGGACATGCTTTCGGAAGCATATGCCTCGGCAGATGCCTTTGTATTCCCTTCTGTAAGTGAGACGTTGGGGCTGGTTATCTTGGAAGCCATGGCTTCAGGCTTGCCGGTGATTGGCGCCCACAGTGCACCTACAAAGGAACAAATTACGGTGGGTAAAACAGGATTTTTGTTTGACCCCACCGACAGCAATACCTTGTTGGACGCCATTGCTCAGTTGCGTGATCCTGAGTTGCGCGGGCGTATGAGTGCCTGTGCTCGAAAACAAGCCGAGAGTTTCGGATGGTCGGTCACCAGCCAGCAAATGGTGGATTATTATCACATGGCCATCGCCCATCATCGCCGCACACGTATGGGTTGAGGTGAAACCTTTTGGAAGAAGGAATAAAGGCAATGAACGAAATCATTTTGATTGTGGAAGATGAAGACAGCATTCGTCATAATATGGTCTCCTATTTGAGGGATCAAGGCTATGACATTTTGGAAGCGGCCGATGGTCAAGCGGCGCTACAGATTTATAAAGACAAATCGCCTGATTTGGTTATTTTAGATTTGATGCTGCCTTTGATGGATGGATTGGAAGTATGTAAAGAAATTCGCAAACGACACACCACGCCGGTGATTATGGTGACGGCAAAAAGCGAAGAAATTGACAAACTTCTGGGTTTGGAGCTGGGCGCTGATGACTATATCACCAAACCGTTTTCTTTGCGTGAACTGAGTGCCCGAGTGAAGGCGGTGTTCCGCAGAAGCCGCCACCAGGTGGTGTCGTCGGAAGATAAGCGTGAGTTTGGTCCCTTATCCGTGAATTTAGATCGACGAGAAGTGCGTTTACATGGCGAGGTGGTTGAGCTGACCCCTTCAGAATACGCCATCTTAACCACCCTTTCAGAGCATATCGGACGTCCATACAGCCGTCTGCAACTGTTGTCGGCCACTCTCGGCGACAGCTATGCAGGCTATGAACGGGCCATTGATACCCATGTAAGCAACCTGCGCAAAAAAATAGAACCCAATCCGCAAAAACCTATTTTTATACAAACGGTTTATGGCTTGGGCTATAAGTTCGGCGATACCCATGACGTTATCAAAGAAGATTAGTCTGGTATTAATTGGTGTGGTGGTGCTTTCCGGTGTACTTATCGGAAGTCTCACCACTCATTCCACACGGGTATCTTTTCAAACGTATCTCGAAGAGACGCGCAATGCAGAAGTCAGCGAATGGCAGAAAGTCTATTTGGAATACTATCATTTGCATCATGAGAGTTGGCGCGGTGTGGAAGACCTCATGCGCTCCGATTTTAATTTTTACAACGGTTTTCAAAGCAACACCTACATTCGTCCGGTGGTTTTGCTCTCTCTTAATGGACATATTCTGGCACATCCGCAACCCAGTTTTTTGAATATGAATGTATCGCCCCAGCTCATGGAGCATGCCCATGCCTTCCCTTTAGATGATGACGGACGAACCATCGCTTATTTATTGCCGCTGGATTATTTTGACCACAAGTTCTGGATTTTTGAAAGAGGCTTTGCCGCTAAGGTCACGCAATCCATCATTAAAGGGATATTGGCCACCAGTGTCATAGCCATCATCATAGCTTTAATGATGTCGCGGCGGATGGTCTATCCACTAAGACAATTAAGCAATCAATTGCGCGCCGTAGGTCGCGATGAAGCCATTCGCACGGTACCGGTTTACTCGGATGATGAAATTGGTCAACTGGCCATCGCTTTTAATCAGATGGCCAAAGAAATTGAAAAAACCAACAAAGCGCGGGTGCAGCTTTTTGCAGATGTGAGCCACGAGTTGCGCACGCCTCTCACCACCATTGCCGCCACTTTGGAAAACAAACTGTCGCGTGCCGAAGGTTTGGATGTGGTGGGTGTATCTGCCCTATACGATGAAGTGCTGCGCATCAACAATTTGGTCAATGAACTGCAAAGCATCTCTAAGTTGGATTCGGGACATATGGATATCACCAAAACCCTGATAGATTTCTCCACCTTTTTCCGTGACTTTTTTGTGATCGTCGAGGCCGATGCCCAATCCCGTGAAATTGGTGTGCATGTCCATTTGGATGACGATCTGCCCTACTGCTATGCCGATCCGGAGCGCCTGAAGCAGATCGTACTCAATTTGGTGAGCAATGCCCTGCGTTATACCGGAAATGGCGGTGATGTGCATATCAAAGCCTGGAGCGATGCCCGCTACTTTATCTTTTCCGTGTCCGATACAGGGATGGGTATGACCCCCACCGAAGTGCTGCATGTGTTTGACCGATTTTATCGCTCCGACAGCTCACGCGCCCGCGAAACCGGCGGAAGCGGTTTGGGTATGTCCATTACCAAAGGCTTGGTAGAGGCGCACGGCGGCTTTATTGATGTGAAAAGTGAAAAAGAAGTGGGGACCGTTTTTACAGTGCGCCTGCCTCTTTATCAATCGGAAGAAGCTTAAAGTGGATTGGTACTTGCAGTGTCGCCATCCCTTGTGTAGAATGTTAAGTAATTGGAACCTGTGGTATGACAATGAATGGAGGCAGGCCGGTGGATGCACGACTGAGAATCATCACACATAAGCTCCGCTTTGTTTTTATTGGCCTTCTGGCCGTGGCATTGCTGTCCCTGGCGGCCTTTTTGCTTTTGAATTGGAGCCTGCGCGATGCCTCCGGAGCGTTTCAGCGCCAATCTATGGCGTATGCCATTTCTCCTGATGTGGGCAGCCGCGATTTGAATAAACTGGATATTAAAGCCACCGGCATGCGTGTAGAAATCGGCATGGCCGGTGGCATCAACCGTTTGCAAGTGGGCCTCTATGGTGAAGGCTATGTGGGCCAAAAACCCACCATCGATATTAATGGCGGCCACGTCACCGTTGCTTGCGAACGCATGCACAAACAAGATTCTGCTGCACCGGATTCCAAAGAAGCGGACACGTCAGCGCTTACCTTACGGGTGCTTATTCCGGAAGATTCGCTGCGCCAGGTGCGCGTGAACGCCGAACTGGGCGCTTCCACCGATATTCGCCATTTGCGCACCGACCGTCTGGAAGTGAACAACAGCCACGGGCATGTGCGGGTGTGTGATGTCAATGCCAATGTGCTGATGCTCGCGGCCCGTTCCAGCGATGTACGCGCTGAAGATAACCGCATCACGCATGTGACCATCGCAGGTGATGAACAACCGATGACGCTTCGCAACAACCATTTTAAACTGATGGAAGTGGTGAACGGAAGCGGTGATGTGTTCATCTACGGTCCCACCGTGCGCGGGCAGAATCGGGTGATGACCGAAACCGGCGCCATTACCGTGGTCACCAAGCGCCTGCCCTGGTCGCTAATGATTGATGCTGAAGCCAGCCAAAATGGCGATGTGCGCATGAATTATCACAAACGCTTATGGAATCATCCCGATATCATCGATGCAGACGCCCATGTGTGGCGCGGTTCGGTGGGGAACAATCCGGCCAATAGTTTGGAATTGATCACTGCCGACGGCCATATCACCATTGAAAAACGTGGCCGTTATACGGACATTCATGACGAATAAAGATAATAGATAGCGCGTTGCGAAAGCAACGCGCTTTTTTTGTGCAGAAATCGCCGCCATTAGAGACATCGTCTGATTAAGCTTGGTGTCACCGGCAGGATGGGGATGGTATTTAAGCGGGATTCCGCTATGAAAATCATGCCGCTTCTGAACGCATCTCCTGTTGCAATGTAAGGCGTGTTTTCAAAAGCTGTGAACATGGTGCATGGTCTGACAAGCCATGCGCTTTTAAATGATGGAGGAAAATAAAAATGAAAAAATGTTGACAATGAAAAGATAAGATGATATGATTGGTTTGTTGTCGCAAGACAGCTCTTTGAAAATTGAACAGCCAAAGAAAGCGTACGAATTAAGTGAACATGAGCTAGAGCTCTTACGTAAATAACACGGAGAGTTTGATCCTGGC
>JAEZVS010000060.1 GCA_023443145.1 Bacillota bacterium
CTTTAGGACTAACAATATGGACAGGTTGCGGGCAAAAGAAAGATGTGGAAAGCCAATCGGATTCGTCTGCAGTGAAGCAACAAACGGAAGAGGCCACCGAAATCCGTGTAGGCATGTTGTCTATCGATGATGTACTGCCTTTGGTGGTTGCTCAGAAAGACGGACTTTTTGAAAAACACGGCGTTAAAGTAAAACTCTATCCCTTTAAAAGCAGCTCGGATCAATCCAAAGCTTTTGAAGCTGGTGAGCTGGATGTGGTGATGAACGATATGGTGGTGCAAAGCCTTATGAAAAAAGGCGGCACCGATACCAAAGTGGTGGCCATGGCCTTTGGCGCCACGCCAAAAGAAGGTCGCTTCGTTGTCGTGTCTTCTCCAAAATCTAATATCACAAAACCGGAAGATTTGGAAGGACACACAGTGGCCATTTCGACCAATACGATGATGGATTATTTGCTATCTTCCTATGAAAAACATTTGGGACTGGATGCCGAACACATTAAAACCGTCAATATTCCTGATCTGGTCCTTCGTATGGAGACCGTCATTGCCGGTAAAGATGTTGATGCAGCTATTTTGCCGGATCCCTTGGCGTCAATGGCAATAAAAGAGGGATGCCACGCCGTTATTGATGATACTCAGTTGAATGAGAATTTCTCTCAGTCTGTCATCTTAGCACAGCAAACCGTCATCGATAAACATCCTAAAGAATTGCAAAAATTCTTAGATGCTTATTTTGAAGCCATGACGAAAATCAATGAACATCCGGACGACTATCGTGCGCTGGCAATTGAAAATGGCAGAGTGCCTCAACCGTTGCAGGACAGCTATGTTGTTCCCACATATACGCCGAAAAGCATTCCCGATAAAGACGATGTCAAGCGTGTCAATGACTGGTTGGTTTCCAGAGGATTGCTTGAAAAACCCTATCAGTATGCAGATTTGGTTGACAAGGCATTTGTAAAGTAAAACGATGGATAAGATCTATGAACTTAGGGACGTTGGTTTCTATTATAAGACCCAAGGGGCTGCCGCAACCCCTTGGGTTTTTCAAAATGTGTCGTTTTCCATTAATAAAGGGGAACGATGGGCAATCATTGGGCCTTCCGGCTGCGGTAAAAGCACTCTTTTGCACATGTTGGCAGGACTCAAACCGCCTTCAAGCGGCAACCTGTTCTTTCATGGTACGTCTTTAATAAAACCTCAGCCCCAAATTCAGTTGGTCTTTCAAGAATATGGGCTTTTTCCGTGGAAGACGGTCACACAAAATTTGGCGCTCCCTTTAAAACTGCAAGGCTTGGAGCAAAGTGAAATCAAACGTCGGACGAATGCGATACTAAACATTTTGGGAATGTCACACTTAAGTAAACACCTCCCGAATGCCCTTTCCGGTGGACAACAGCAACGTGTGGCCTTCGGACGAGCCATGATCAGCCAACCGGAAGTGATCTTAATGGATGAACCGTTTTCTGCCTTAGACACGGTGACACGGCTGACATTGCATCATTTTGTACAGGAGGAAACAGAACGCTTGGGAATCACATCGGTCTTAGTGACACATCAGATTGAAGAAGCGGTCGAAATGGCCGACCATATTCTGGTTTTTTCCAAAAAAAGCCGAGCACCACTGGTGCGTGTGCTTCGAGAAGAAGAAAGATGTGCGCCGAATGCAGTCGTCAATGAATTAATGGAGCATTTTAAAGAGGAGGGGCAATGAAGCGTTATATATCAAGTCTTCTGACCACAATGATATTGGTGTTGTTGTGGCATGTTGCCAGCATCTGGCTTCATCAACCTTTTTTGCCCACACCCTGGTCATCTTGTCAAGCTTTTGTCAAGATGTTTGTAGAAGGTGGTCTTGTGACATCTTTTATGATAAGCTTTATTCGTGTAGGGCTCAGCACTGTCATTGCAATATGCCTGGCCGTGCCCATGGCTGTTTGGATGGGACGTTGTCCTCAGGTGGATCAACTTTTTTCACCTTTTGTCACAGTGTTGTATCCGCTTCCTAAGGTGGTGTTTTTACCAATCTTTGTTGTCCTATTGGGGTTGGGCAACTTACCAAAAATCTTGCTCATCACCTTAATTATATTCTTTCAGATATTGGTGGTGGTGCGTGATTCTGTGCGCGCCATACCGCAGGAAAGTCTTTTGGCCATGCATGCCCTTTCGCTGAAAAAGAGAGATGTATTTGTTCATCTTGTTGGTCCCTGGTTATTACCGGATTTGCTTACATCTCTGCGTGTATCCAGCGGAACGGCCATTGCAGTGCTGTTTTTCGCCGAAACATTTGCAGCCTTTGACGGCTTGGGCTACCTTATTTTAGACGGAATGGAACGTCGAGATTATGCCGATATGTATGCTGCCGTGATGGCGTTGTCCTTATTGGGCATTTTGTTTTATCGTATTTTTTACGTCTTAGAAAAAAAATGTTGTCAATGGAAACGTCAGCATGATTGACCAAACCGGAAGGAGTGTCGTTGATGATGCGCCATATCCTTAAAGTTTTGCCTCTCATCTTCTTTGCGATTCTTTTGAGCGGCTGCTCTTTTGTTTTCGCTGATCCGGATGCGCTTATCGCCCCGCCGGCAAGTGACGTTCATGAATTTAAAGAGCGTCAACTGATTATTTCCTTACTGTCGGATGGAGAACAAATGACCACACCGAAAGATATGCAAGACCCGTCTCCGGTGGTCAATTTGGATGTGGACGGTGACGGATCTAAAGAAAAAATCATTTTTTGGAAAATGAGCAATGGCTTTCAAGTGGGGTATACGGTTTTAAAAGAGAAAAATAGCGGTAATTGGGGTATTATGGATCAAAAGAAAATATCGGGCCGCGATATTGTTTGTTTTAATGTCATTGACATGGATAAAGACGGACGACCTGAAATCTTTTTCGGGGTGGAAAGCGGCGGATACAATACCCTCTATATTTTTAAACTCCATGAAGATATTTATCAGAAAATCGATCAGATGAATTACTCATTGCTTTGTTTTAGCCAACTGCCCGCAAGAGAGGCGCCAAGTATTATTTGTGCGCTTTCCAACACATCCGGTGATGTCAGTTCAACGGATCTCAATATGTATGAATGGGAAAACCAAGGCTTTTCTCGAACATTTCATAAAACATATGATGGCTTTTGCCAAGAAATGAATTACGGTGCCATTGATTTAAGCACACCCGGTTTGATTTTGGCCATGACTTCTGATTCGAGTAGCGTGAACGTCATGCTGTTGGCTTTAAAACAAAAAGGCTTTAAAGAAGTGCTTCACCGTGAAGTGATTTATGTGAACGCCATGGCCGAGCGAAAAGGCAGCATCATTCAAGATATCAACAATGACGGCGTGCTGGATATTCTATCGGTGCGTCCCCCGGCAGATGCCTCAAAGCGCGAGCCCAGAGAGTTTTTACAAATTTGGCGCACATGGAACGGTCATGATGAGTTGGTACCCATTTACGCAGTGATCGACAACAAGTCGGATGGATACACTTTTACGGTGCCGACGGAATGGCTTCCACATTTAAGTTATCATTACGTTTCAGAAAAAGGCATCAGTCAGCTGCGATTTTATGATGACAGTGCGGGGAGTATAGAAGAACCTGCCTTCACATTAATGACCAGTGAACTGCGCAATAAATCTGATCTGGAGCGCTTTAAGAATCAGTATGTTATTTTGGGTACCTCTCAAACCCAACAGCGTATATATGTGGTGAAAGCCAATAAAAAAAGCATCAATCAACATCCTGTACAGGTGAAGGAAATAGCCGAAAACTTTAAAATTGAAGGAGGCCAATAATATGCCGACCAAAATTTTAGTGGTGGAAGATGAAGAGGCCATTCGTGGTTTTATAAAAGTCAATTTAAAACGAAACAATTTTGACGTCATAGAAGCAGACAGCGGCGAAAAAGCGTTGGAAGTTTTAGATGAAACTGTAGATGTCATTTTGCTGGATGTCATGCTCCCGGGCATTGATGGCTTTGAAGTCTGCCAAAAAGCCAGAGAATCTTTTCCTCAATTGGGCATCATTATTTTGACAGCGAAAGGCCAAGAAGAAAATAAAATTGAAGGTTTGGAAGTGGGCGCAGACGATTATATTGTGAAGCCTTTCAGCCCCAAAGAGCTTTTGGCACGCATCAATTCTCTTTTAAGACGTTTGTCCATTAAAGTGGAAGATGTCCAGGAAGATGCCAATGAAATTTCTTCCGGCATTTTTAAATTGGTGATTGATGAAAGGCGCTTTGCCAAAAATGGTGAAGAAATTGAGTTGACACCTATTGAGTTTTCGTTGGTTCGATACTTTATGGAAAACTCTAATAAAGCCATCCATCGCGATGAAATCCTAAACAACGTTTGGGGTTACAATTACGTTGGTGATTTTAAGATTGTTGATGTGAATATCAGACGCATCCGTCAAAAAATAGAAGATGATCCTTCTGACCCGAAATACATTGAAAAAGTTTGGGGCTATGGTTATCGGTGGTGGGGCGGTGAATAATTGTGCCCAGCATCGGTCATAAACTGACTGCCAGCTATATTTTTATCAGTCTGGTAACGGTCATCATCATGGAGTGTCTCTTTTTCATGGCGGTATATCAGTATTATGTGTCGGGGATGAGCCAAACCTTAGTCAATCATGCGGAAGCAAGCGCAGCCATGTTCAACCGTTATGCGCCGAAAGGAGACATGAGCGCCAAATCAAAATTTATTTATGACAATATGAAAATTGATGAAGCGGCATTGGTTGAAATTTTTGATACCAACAGTCATTTTGTTATCAACAACATTGGCGATACGAGCCATCACATTGCCCTTACAGAAGACTATGAAAAAGCCTTAAAAGGCACCACTTCCGTGTGGAGAGGGCATATAGACACCGGCGAATCTATTATATCTGTTTCGGCGCCCTTAATAGATAGGGATAAAGTGGTGGGTGTGGTGCGTTATATTTCATCAACATCCGGCGCTAATGCTATGCTGCGTTCCAATGTGATATTGGCTGTGATTATCGGTTTGATTATTGTCGTATTTGCTGCACTTCTAGGTTATATGATGAGCGCGCGTATTTTGATACCGGTACGCGACTTGATGCGGGTGACAAGAGAAATCACCAAAGGCAATCTTAAGGCACGGGCCAATGTATACTATGACGATGAATTCGGTCAATTGGCTGAAACGATGAATGTTATGACCGAAGAAATTCAACGCTCAGACCAAGCCAAATCAGACTTTATTTCCAGTGTGTCTCATGAATTGCGTACGCCATTGACATCCATCAAAGGATGGGCGGAAACTATGGAAGATCCTCTTACCGATAGTGAGACCGCAAAATTGGGTATGGCTATTATAGAGCGCGAAACCAATCGATTAATACATTTGGTCAATGATTTGCTGGATTTTTCTCAGATTCAATCCGGACGTATTCATCTCCATAAGGAGACCATGTGGATCGATGGATTTTTAGAGGAAATTTATAATCAATTCGTCGATCGCGCCAAACGAGAAAATGTGACTTTAAAATTTAAACTCGACAGTGAAGATGCGATGATATTCGGTGATGAAAACCGCTTATGCCAGGTGATCATTAATATTGTGGACAATGCTTTTAAATTTGTCAGCGGTCGAACCCGGCCTCAAATCACCATACAGTCTCATACTTTAGATGCACATGTGGTGATTACAGTGGAAGACAACGGTCTGGGTATGTCTTCGGCGGATTTGGCGCACGTCAAAGAAAAATTTTACAAAGGAAAAAGCAAACGTTCCGGTACAGGCATCGGCCTTTCTGTGGCCAATGAAATTGTCGAGTTACACGACGGAATGCTTTATATTGATAGCATCCGAGGCATCGGCACCAAGGTGTCGGTGGTGCTTCCTTTTTCAACCAAGGAACACACGAATTATTAGACGGCGAAAGATCACAAACAACGCTTGCGTTGACCACATAGCGGGTAACGCACGCGTGTTTTTTTTGAAAGGATGAGCCGCGTGTTACACTCATTAGTGGCGCTTTTTATCAATCAACGGCTGTTTTTTGCAGAATTAATCTATGAGCACCTGTTTATTTCATTAACCTCGGTTATGTTGGCCATTGTGCTGGGATTGATTACGGGCATTTTAATAAGCGAATATCAAAAAACCTCATCAGTGGCACTTGGCGTTATTAACTTTATATATACGATTCCATCTATTTCACTGTTGGGGTTTTTAATTCCATTATCAGGGATAGGCAACACCACCGCCATTATTGCGTTGACGGTCTATGCACTATTGCCGATGGTGCGCAATACATATACCGGTCTTTCTTCGGTGGATCCGCTAATCATTGAATCTGCCCGCGGTATGGGTATGACCCGATGGCAAATCCTTAGAGGTGTGCGTCTGCCGATGAGCTTGCCTATTATTATTTCGGGCATTAGAAATATGACCACTATGACGGTTGCCCTAACCGGGATTGCGTCTTTTATTGGCGCCGGAGGCCTTGGGGTGGCTATTTATCGCGGCATCACCACCAATAATCAGGTGATGACGGTGGCAGGTTCATTACTGATTGCATTATTGGCACTCTTTTTGGACTTCTTAGGCGGACTGGTGGAGAAAGCCTTGCTGCGAAAACGTGCCCGTGTCTACCGACCCGATCACCGACAGAAAAAATATACACTTATAATACTTGCTTTGAGCCTGTTTTTAGTATGTGCGGCTGGATTTTTGTTGTCGCAACATCAAGACGATAAGATTCAAGTAGCCACCAAGCCGATGACAGAACAGTATATTTTAGGTAATATGATCAAACTTTTGGTGGAGCAAGATACCGACCTCAAGGTTAATTTAACCACCGGTGTGGGAGGTGGCACCTCTAATATCCATCCCGGTCTACTGGCAGGAGAATTTGATCTTTATCCGGAATATACCGGTACAGGTTGGAATATTGTCTTAAAGCATTCGGATATTTATGATGAGTCCAAATTTGAGCGGCTAAAGCAAGACTATCTGGAAAAATATGACCTTGTATGGACCGGGCGCTATGGGTTCGAAAACACGTATTGTTTTCTGGTAGACCGACGAATTGCGGAAAAATACGGATTAAAGACGATCTCAGATTTGGCAGCGGTGTCGCAAAATCTTCGTTTTGGCGGCGAATACGATTTTTTTGATCGGGAAGATGGCTTATTGGGCTTGGAGAAAGCCTACGGCTTGCGCTTTGGCTCTCTTGCGGATATGGATATTGGGCTCAAATATGAAGCGTTAAAAAACCATGAAGTGGATGTGACCATTGGCTTCACAACGGACGGTCAATTGGCCTCTGCTGATGCAGTCATTTTAGAGGATGACAAAGGGTTTTATTCTTCCTATGCCTGCGGAAATATTGTACGGGAAGAAGTCATAAACAAACATCCTGAGCTACGAAAGGTCCTTGAAAAGTTCAATGGCACCATCACCAATCAAGATATGGCGAAAATGAACGACCGCGTCGAAGTGGGTAAAGAAGATCCCCGTGACGTGGCACGAGACTATCTGGTCAAAAAACACCTGCTTACTGACTGATATGATTAAAACATCTCTTTTTCGGTTATAAAAGAGGTAGCGAAAGCAAACAAATATCAAAGGAGGGGCTTTTATGCTATCTGAAAAAATGGCTGCGGCGATTAATGAACAAATCAATAAAGAACTGTTTTCTGCATATTTGTATCAGGAATTTGCAAATTACTATGGGAAAGAAGGTCTAGATGGCTTTCAAAATTGGTATAATGTGCAAGCGAAAGAGGAACTTGCGCACGCTATGATTTTTGTCAACTATCTTATTGACAATGACAAGGCAGTTAAGTTTCAAGCCATAGAAGATCCGTCTCGAAGCTTTGATTCTTTTAAGCATCCCCTGGAATTGGCTCTGGAGCATGAGCGCTACATCACCGGTACCATTAATAATCTATACGATTTGTCTTGTGAAGATAAAGATTATCGCACCCAGCAAATCTTAAACTGGTTTATAAAAGAACAGTATGAAGAAGAAGTCAGCGCACAGGATTTGATTACAAAATACGATCTCTTCGGTGAAGACAAACGCTCACTATGGGAACTAAACAACGATTTGGGCGCCCGCACTTTCACAGAACCTGTTTTAGACGTTTAACTTTTTTAAGCCGGCCCTCGGCCGGCTTATTTTTTATGCAGCATTGGAAACGATGCAGCGTTCAACTTTTATTGGCCGGTTTTAGAGAAAATAAGAATATTTTAGCCGTATCTTTTAATATCGAAGAGAAAAGCAGCGCTTAAATGTTTTATTTATATTGCATTTTTCTGAATCACTTGTTATAATTTACTCATAGTATCAGATACAGATGTGCGTCATCATTTTTTCACATATTGTAAGGGATTACATATGCTGAGGATGTGGTCCGTTACAATATGTGAATTTTTATGTCCAATTCTGTGTGATCGATACGACTAATTTTTTGGAGGTCATACGATGACAGGAACAGTAAAATGGTTTAACGCAGAAAAAGGCTACGGCTTCATCACAGTTGATGGCGGCGAAGATGTATTTGTACATTTTAGCGCCATCCAAGGTGAAGGGTTTAAAACCCTTGACGAAGGTCAGGCTGTAGAATTTGATGTGGTAAGCGGTGATCGTGGCGATCAGGCTGCAAACGTTGTAAAGCTTTAATTTTCTCCCAAAAGACTGCTATTATGGGCAGTCTTTTTTATATTTCTGTAACCGGATTGTCGTAAAATCTTCATGACTTTGTTACGAATAAATGAGCAATGATTTATATAATGTAAGTAATTATAGATGCTTGTAAAAGGAGGATTTATGGTCAAAAAAATCACTAAAATTTTCTATGTACTTGTTTGTTTATTCATCGGCATCGGCTTGGCACTGCCGGCAGAAGCAGCACCGATTAAAATTTATGTCAATCAACAAGAAATCAAGCCGGATGTGCCGCCCACTATTGTGGACGGACGCACTCTTTTACCGGTGCGCGCCATCTCTGAGGCCCTTGGTGCGGAAGTGAATTGGGATCAGGATAGTCAAACAGCAAATATCAACAAAGATAATCTCAGCTTGGTGCTCCCGTATAAAAGCAATATTTATTTTTTAAATGCGCAAGCGCGTACTTTAGATGTTGGTGTACACATGATTCATAATCGCATTATGGTGCCTGCCCGTGTGGTGAGCGAATCGTTTGGCTATCGTGTGGAATGGAATAATGAAACCCGATCGGTGTTTATTGATAATGTATCCGCCGAAAAGAAAGAGCCCCCACAAACAATAGAAGGGCAGCAAGAGAATGAAAACGAGGCGGTAAAAATTGAAAATGTGACCGGCCGTGTACAAGTTAAAACCACTGTCGCGGCAATGTTTGATAAGCCATCCACCGCCGGTGAAATTCTTCATGAAGCTAAGATAAAAGATTATTTCGACACCAATGGTAAGAGTGGGCAATGGTATCGGGTGTTGATGCCGAACGGAAAAGAAGCCTGGGTGCCGGAGTGGTTGGTGCAGTTTGAGCCGTCCGGCTCTACCGGATCATCAGCCAACAACCAGAATACAAATCAGCCACCTGCACAAAATCCTTCGACAAATGTTGAGGAAAGTGCTACTGCCAAGTATATTGAGGTGGTTTATCCGGTGGTGAATGTTCGTGCACAGGCCAACACGCAAAGTGATATTGTGGGCACTGTAAAAACTGGAGACAAATTTGAAGTGGTTGCCTTTGTCG
Source organism: Bacillota bacterium (assembly GCA_023443145.1). Taxonomy (GTDB): domain Bacteria; phylum Bacillota; class Peptococcia; order Peptococcales; family Peptococcaceae; genus Peptococcus. The sequence goes on from JAEZVS010000060.1 coordinate 9,724, forward strand.
ATGGTTGGTATCAGGTGAAATTTCAAGATGGAAAAAATCGTTGGATTTTTGGCGATTTGGTTAAGAAAATCAGTGCATCCGCTTACGCATCAAACGACAATCAGTCAGAGGCACCGACAAAGTCGGTGCCTCTTAAGGTCAAGAAAGTTCAGGAAGAATATGGCCAAACCTACATCACCTTTGATGTTGGTGAAGCTGAGGTGAAGGTGGTTAAAAACGCTGGAAATGTCATTACCGTTGATATAAAAGGAGTGACGTTGGGTTCGGTTGCGGAAAATCCGGTGGCAGGCAAAGCCCCCTTTACTAAAATGTCCCTTGTACAAACGTCTCCGCATAAAGTGACTTTAACGGCTTCTGTGGAAGATGGCGGTTATTTCCGCCTGGATCGCAAAAGCAACACGTTTTCTGTGATGGCGGTCAGAAAAAATAAAAACGGACAATTGGGACTGCAAGGTAAAACCATTGTCATTAGCGCGGGCCACGGAAATTACGTCAATGGGCGCGTAGATCCGGGAGCGATTGGCCAGTCCGGTCTCAGTGAGGTTGACTTTAATACACCGGTGGCGATGAAGTTGCGGGATAAATTGGAAAGAAGCGGCGCCAAAGTGATCATGGTAAGAGAATATGCTCCGGTGTACACC
>JAEZVS010000076.1 GCA_023443145.1 Bacillota bacterium
CATATCCTGCACGCTTTTCGACGGGCGGACCAACACGCCGGCCCAAATAAGCCCGGTCAACTCATCTGTCGCATAGAGCACCTTTTCCATTTCATGTTCAGGTTTTATCTCACTGCAAATACCATAGCCATGACTTAACACAGCATGAATCAGCGCGTCTTCTGCACCAATTTCTTTAAGCAGTCTGGGTGCATGATCCAAATGTTCATTAGGATACGTGCCATAATCTACATCGTGCAGCAATCCCGCCATCGCCCAAAAAGGCACTTCCTCTTCATAACCCAATTCGTAGGCAAGATGGGCCATCACCCCTTCTACCGTGAGAGCATGCACCATATGGAAAGGATCGGAATTGTAGCGCTTTAATAAATCCAGCGCATCTTCCCGGTTAACGCTTGTGATATTCATATCATCTCCTCCTTTCTGTATGATAACAGATGTGCCGACTTGAAACAAGACGGGCTGAAAATGAATACTGAAAATCTATGGTGCGTCATGCTTTTAAAACCATTTGGAAAAAGTAAACTGATCCGAGTAATAATGTTGAATGGGTGTTTGTAACGCGCCAACGGCACAGGTTTTTTGGTAAAAGCTATCTTTTCTTTTTCATCTTGTTCTGCCACAATCCAAGCCAGAAAACGGTCGTCGTCTCGTTGCGGATAATCTTCACGAAAATGGCCGGCACGTGACTCTTGGCGCAGTAAAGACGCCCGCAAATAAAGCTCCGTGATAAATGAAATCCCCTGCACTTCAATCAGTTTCATCAAATAATGAGGATCTGCGGCGGTCATACGCGGCAGCATATTCTGTTGGATTTTTTGCAGCTCAACAAGGGCTTGATTTAGAGACCGTTCGCTCTTAATAATGGACACTTCGTATGGAAAAACAATCTCCTGAATGGCGCGCAAACCATCGTGCGGCGCCATACCGCCATCGCCAATTTGATTAAAGAGGCTCTTTTTCTTCCCATGGATCAAATCGTCATCCGGCAGGGTGCCGCCTTGACGATGCTGAAGCTCTGCCACAACCGCTTCACCGGTCATATAGCCACCGGCAGCCGTTGTCTCTAACGCAAATCCGCCCATATACACCCCGGGATCCAGGCTGCGCGCCGTACCGGCGACATATAGACCCGGCACGCCGGTAAAACCGTTGAGATCAGCTTCCACACCGCCGAATCCACAGGTAAGCTGCGGAATCCATTCGCTGTTTTGGCGAAACATATCGATGCCCAGATCGCAAAGTTTATCATAATTCAACTTTTGCCATCCGTCTTGAGGTTTCAACAGCACCATGTCTTCCGGATGAACGGCACTGATATCCAGATAAAAGGGACCTCTTCCTTTGCGATGCTCAATCGCCATAGCCAAAGTGGTAAAATGCGGATCGGTATTGGCTCCCAAAACCGGCGAATATGCATCCATCAGCGGTTCGCCCAGGCCATTTACCACCTTTGCGCCCAATGGGAAAAGTGCGGTCTGTCCTTCCCAGCCGAATAATTTCGGCACGTTCCAGACGCGCCCGAATTCAAAATTACTGAGTTTGGCGCCTGCTCTGAACGCCAGATGGGCGCCTTCTCCTGTGGTGGTGTTTTTACCATAAGAAGTTTTCCAGCCGGTCCAACCGGTCGCCAAAATGACGGCACGCGCTTCAATCACATAAAAATCGTCGCTTATCGTATCAAAACCGACTGCCCCCACAACGGAGGGTCCATCTTTTAAAAGATCGAAAATCAAAATACGACCCAGACGCTTCACGCCGCGTTGTTTCACTTCTTTGATCAGGTTGCGCGCCATGTCTTCGCCGCCTTTGCCCTTATATTGAGCCGGATACGGCTTAATATGGGGCAATCCGCGTTGAGGTATGCCTTTTAACATGCCATTTTCTTTGCGGTAAAAACGACAGCCCAAGCGCTCATAGTCCCGCATGCGTTCGTATGATTGAGAAAGCAGGGCTTCCACCAGCTCTTGATCACATAAGCCGTCGTAATAATAGACCAGATCTTGAACCCAGTCATCCACCTTCTCATCGGGCAACACCACATCAAAATCTCCACCGGACATCGACATCAATCCGCCTCAATCAAGCGGTCCCTTATCCACAATCAGCACATCGAGTGTCGGGGCAAGGTCCTTCGCACGATTGGCCGCCCATAAACCGGCAGAGCCACCTCCAATAATCAGGGTGTCGGTTTTCAAGCGCGTTTCGTTGTCATATGGGGTCTTCATGTTGTCCCTCCCATCAATCCAAGGCCATGGGCAATACTTCTTTAAAGGGATGCACAAATATGGCATCTGCCGGGCAAAGTCTTTCACATTTAAAACACGTCATACAATCATCTCCATAGGCAATATGCGCTTTGCCGTCATCATCCAGCCGAAGGGTATCCAAAGGACAGATTTCCACACAGGTGCCACAGCCAATACACTTTTCTTTGTTGATGGATTGAATCATCGCAAATCCGCCTTTTTAACAAAAGACATATCCATAGGCGCTATGGATATGGTCTTTCTTGTGCATCATTAAAATCTCTGACGCCATTCGAGAACCACTTCACCATCTCTATCCAGATGAATGGTCTGAAACATATTGGTCAGCAACGGATTGGTGTAATCATAATCAATGCGCTTATGGTTGCCGCGGCTTTCCTTGCGGTTGCGAGAGGTGATGGCAACCGCTTTTCCCAGGTCAATCAAATCGAAAAGCTCCATCGTTCTCATCAGTTGGTGCGCATCCTCACAACCAATGTCCGACTCAGCATATGCTTTCAGGTCATCCAAATATTTGATGCCGGCGCGCAACATGTCTTCACTGCGCAGCTTAAGGCCCACATAGTCGTTCATGATCACCTGCAAAGTGGAATTCGCTTCCAACCAGTATGCGCCGTTTTTTCGACACATCAGTTTCTCATAAAGCGCCGCATGTTTTTGAATTTCCGGATGCGCGGAAACATCATATTCCGCCACAGTTTTGACATACTCGGCAACCGATTCTCCGGCCACATCGCCCCAGACAGAAGCACTGGTGATATTGCCACGCACATTCCCGCACACAATACCGGCGGCATAAATACCGGGCACACTGGTACCGGCATCTAGGCCGATGTCAATCCCGCGCTGAGACAACGAATAGTCGTAGGTGCCGAACTCAACCATGCTTTCATGCAAATCAATGCCCCGTTGGTCGAGGTAATCGGTGATGGAGTCAATGCCTTCACACTTGAATTGTTGATGCTGATAGACATGATCTTCTTCACTATAGTCCGTGCAATTCATAAACGTTGGTCCGGTGGCACTGTCCAGGCGTTTGGTAAAAATCCCGGGGTTGATGTCCATCAGAGCATCACCGCGCTTGCGGTCAGGTTTGTCGCAAAACGGGCTGATGGAATCGCCATTGATGTCGCTGATAACACCGAACCACGTGGCTTTTCCGCTGCGGGCAAATCCTTTGACGCCGGCATGACGGTACGGCACATCAATGTTGACCAGTTTGGCACCTGCTCGATAGGCAATGGCGGCACCACCGGCTGCCGCAGGGCAACTGTGGGTGTTGAAAATATAGGCCGGATTCACATTCGGATACATGCGCATAGCCTGCGCCGTGGCCACAAGAACGGCTTTGGCTTGAATCACGATTAATTCCGGTTCGTCTTCTTCCAGTAGGAATCCAACGGCACCAACTGCCCGGCCTTCTTCATTGATTAAAATATCATTGATATAAAGCTTATTCATGATTTTTGCGCCGTGTTTACGCGCTTGATTGGTCAGCACACGCTTTTGATTGGCGCCGTCATATTTCAGATGGTAGCACTGGCGTGACGGCATGGTGTGTCCCTCAAAATGATACTCTCCGGTGGGCTTCATATTGATGCCCCATGCCTGCCAGCGCTCCACCACACTTTCGGTTCGCTTCATCATCTTGCGCAACATAGACGGATCTTGCCAGGGGCCGCCTTCCATCCCTTCATTGATTTCAGAAATCACACGGTCAAAATCATCGCCATGATGCTTCGGAATATAACACATAAAATGATCGTTTCCGCCGCATCCGGATCCGGAACGACGCGTATCGGCTTTTTCAGCAATCAACACATCCACACCTTTTTCTGCCGCAGTGATTGCAGACATCAAACCGGCGATGCCGCCCCCGATGATTAAATAATCTGTTTTGATGATGTCTTCACGCACTTGGATTGCCATTATTGAACCCCCCTTTCTTGAATCTGCTGTTTCTTCGGAACCTCCATCGTAAATATCATATGAGATAAAGGATAGCGTATGGTAATGGCTTCTTTAGGGCAATCTTTCACACATGCACGACAATGCCAACATTCATAAGGGTATTTCACCACGACCGTTTTTTTATCCTCTTCATTTCTTCTGAAACGAAAAACATCTAAAGGGCAAATCTGCGCACAAGTGCCGCATTCAATACATTTTTCTTTGTCAATGATTGGGGGCATATTAGAACACCTCTTTCTTCAATAATGAGAACGTTAAAAATCGATATTAGAAGATAGCCGAGCCAATAACAATCGTCATCGCTGTGACTGCAATCCAGGATAGTACGATCACCGGTGTTGCCGATCTCATAATGTCTTTCGTACTCACCCATTCGTTCCCGTGCAAAAGTGAGGCACTGGAGCTTGCCGCCGGCGTCAAGAAGGCCAGATGAACACTCATTACGACAATGATGACTGAAAGTTGTGGGTCCATACCGTTTGCCATGCAATAACTGTGAATCACCGGCATCAAGGCCACACCGAGGGCGCCGTTATTCATCACATTGGTTAAAACAGCGGCAATGAGGCCGATGACAATCATAAAAAAGATGGGACTTTTTCCACCGAAAATCGGATTCAACACACCCATCATCCACGGTGTGATCCCGCTTTCTTTGGCAGACATTGCTGAAGAAAGCGGCTGAACCGCTGCCAGCAGAAAAATAATGCCCCATGCCACACCGCCGTTGATGGCTTTCTTAATTTTTAAAAGCGCTTCTCCGTCGACTTTAATAAAGCACATGATGGCGACAATGAGAATGCAAACCCCGGTGCTGCCGATGCTATTCAGAACTTTCGTTAGAATAAAGCCTTTTGGCAAGAAACTAGGTAAAAGCAGACAAAGTACCAAAGCCGCCAAAAAGCCGAGCACGATTTTTTGAACTTTATCTAAAATCAAAGCCTCTCCCGTTTTATCCAACTGGGTGGCGTCCAAATCAACCAGCTTGGACACATCCGGACGGAAAACAAACTTGCAGACTAAAATTAAGAGAATTGCGCACACCACGCAGCAGGCGACGGCAATGACCATATATTTCGCATAATCGATGTGTGTGCCGGAAATGTTCGCAAAAGCACCAAGAACCGTCAGGGGCACCTGCTTGAAAGGAATCATAGACATACCGACCTGCGCCGAAAAAACGATGGCAAAGACCATCATCGTGGGATATCCGTCACCTTTTTCATAGCCACAAAGCTCACAAATCGCAAAAAGTATGGCCCAACCAATCAAGGCCGCCGGTGAGGCGCTGGTCAATCCGCCCAAAAGAAAGATGGAGGCCAGAAAAACAAACGTGAAGACCCACGGCTTCCCTTGCACAAATTTTCGTGTGATAAACCACAGCGAAATAAAACGCGACAACCCATATTGATCGATGACCGCACAAAATATGAATATAAAAAACATCATCACCACAATAGGATCGCCAAAACTCGAATTGAGCACAACCTTCGGCGCCATGCCGCCAACCAGCATCAACGCAAGCAAACCGGCCATACTGGGCCAGACAATATCCACAAAAATCCATCCGTACAATAAACCTAAAAAAATACCGATCAAATTCATGCCCAGCGGCGTCAACGGAGCAACAGCCGGCAGTTGCCCAAAACAAAAGATGATCACCAACGTAACGATAGAATTGATATAATACATCATATTTTTCTTTTTTACAGCTTCAGACATATGAACCTCTCCTTTTTTGCTGCAACCTGTTTAAACAAACAATGTTTGTGATGGCCATCACTCTTTTGTTTTATTCCTCACCTTTATGATATGTGTTATTTATGGAAACCAAAAGCCTATTTTATTAATATTTATCCTTAGAAAAAACTATAACCCGAATGATTTCCCTCACCTCGGACAATAAAAAAGGCTCTCACATCTTTAAAGATGCGAAAGCCTGCGCAAGAGACGCTATATCATTTCTTCATATCGCTGACAAATATTTTCTATCGCCTGTGCCACACATTTTTCTGCAGCATTCATCTCATGTGTGCTGTGATGCACCCATCCGCCAACAATATCCACATCAAAATCACGAATGTCCAACACACTCAGCTTATACGGGAAAATGTCATTGCTGCGCAAAGCCTCATTTTTAGGCAAAATGACCACCGCGTCGGTCTGTGTGGCATATTTCCTTAAGTTGAGCACATCCGCTAAGGTAACAATAGAAATCTCGTGGGTCTTCATGCCGAAATTTTGGGTGAGAAAAACATCTTTTTGCGTATCCATCGTCACCCGTTCATACTGTAGCACATCTTCAAAACAAATCTCCGATTGTTTTAACAGCGGATGATCCGGCCTTGTGCAGACCGCCAGTTTATCAAAATACGTTTTTTGACATGTCAACTGCAAGCGCTTAAGATTGTTTTGAATATCCGGCCCCGCCAATGAATGATACGTAATAAAAGCCATGTCCAACTCATTTTGGGCCACTCTTTTCAAGACTTCTTTCACATGATCGCGCTGTGCATACACACGAATGCCGTCGTATTGATGTTTCATTTGCAGCATGGTATCTGTGATGATATTCATACCCAGATGGCTGTTGCTGGCAATACGCACTTCACCAATGATATCTTCGGCACTTCCCGTAACATCTTTTAAACTGTCCAACACCGCTTGAATCTCATAAGCCCGCTTTAAGACTTCCTTCCCTTCTGCTGTGAAAGTGATCCCGCGCTTGCTGCGATTCAAAAGCGTAAACCCCAATTCTTCTTCTAAATTGATAAGTGACAAGCTGATGGTAGACTGAGAAATATACAACTCCTGAGCTGCTTTTGAGATAGAGCCGTATCTATCCACGGCAATGAGAAAATGAAATTGATGCGTTGCATATGCGCTCCTTTCTATCAGCATTGGAAGCCGGGCCACTTACCCGGCCTTCGCAGCGGACACGACTAAATCTTATTCTTTAATGTCCGTTAACGCAAACGTTATGAAAACAAATGGCTTTCAAAATTACCGCCCACCTGCACATGATCCCAGCTGACCATAAAAGAATTGGGGTCGTTGCGCCGCAAATGCCCGCGCAAAATAGGCATTTCGTATTTGCTGACCACAGAGTAAATGATATAGGTATCTTCTCCGGAATAGGCCCCTATGCCTCGCCATACGGTGGCGCCGCGCTGCAACTCATTATTAATATAGGCCCAATGATCCGGTTTTTTGGTGATCACCAATACCGCAACTTTTATATTTTGCAAGTAAACTTTATCCATGATAAGCGTGCAAAGCATGGTGTAAATCACCGAATAAAGCACCGTCTCAAAAGGATAGAACACAAAGCAATACAAAAATACGAAAAGTGCAATGATGGCGCTTAGCTTCCCTACACTGACATTCGGGCGTTTGAGGGCCATGTAAATCCCTATAATATCCACCCCGCCGGAAGAGCCGCCGTAACGTAAAATAATACCGGCCCCGATACCGCTGATAATACCGCCAAATAACGACAAGGTAAGGGGATTATCTGCCAACGGCGCTGACGGTATGGGTATGAGAGACAAAGCTATGGTTTCTGCAATGATGGTCAGCACCGTTTTTTGAAAAAAGACTCGATTCATCGCTTTAAACGCCAAGAAGAGCAAAGGTATGTTGATGAGCAAAACAAACAGCCCTGTGACATTGACCCCCGCAGGTAAAATACCGCTTAGAATCGTGTTAAGTATTTGTGCAATTCCCGTCAAGCCCCCCATATACAAATGAATGGGCCCTACGAAAACATTCAGTCCGATACCATAAATAATGCCTCCGATGACACAAGCCACATAGCGACTGACAGGCTCTAAAAATCTTATGTGCATAAAGTATTCTCTCATCTTTTCCATACCTCCTCTAAGACACTATAGCGAACTTCTATGGCGCTGAAAAGAGGCAAGGTGGCTTTGTAATAAAAAATTTTAAGACTTATACCAAAAGATGACAAAGGTCTATAAAAATGCTAGAATAGCCTTAACAGAAGAGGAGGTTGGGTGGTATGGCGGTATCGGATGACCGTTTGGGTATTATTATATCAATGTTTTCTGCTTGCTGTTGGGGCTTTTCCGGCACCTGCAGTGAGTATCTTTTTAAGATTCATCAGTTAGACAGTGCCTGGTTAACGATGGTGCGCATGATCATAGCGGGGCTTCTGCTGCTTTCTTTCTCATTGATCAAAGGTCAGCGCCGCGCGAGCGTTTCCATGTGGCGCAACCGCTGGTCACGCAAACAAATTATACTCTTTGCAGCGTTGGGATTGATGCCTGTGCAATATACCTATTTGGCAGCCATCAGTTACACCAACAGCGGCACTGCCACCATTTTGCAATACATCGGCCCGGTGCTTGTCATGGCATGGGCCTGTTTTTCGGCTCGCAGACTACCGGAAAAATTGGAATTGGCTTCTATTATTTTGGTGGTCAGCGGTGTATTCTTATTAGCCACCCACGGAAACATACATAGTTTGGTTTTATCCGGTTGGGGTCTTTTTTGGGGGTTGCTTTCCGCCTTGTCGCTGGCCTTGCATGATATTATCCCCGGAAACCTCTTGCGGGCCTTTCCCAGCGCCGTGGTCACCGGTTGGAGCATGTTGGTAGGCGGCATCATCTTTACAGTGATTGTGCGGCCGTTTCATCAAACCATCACACCTTCTCTCGGTGTGGTTTTGGGCTTATTTGGTCTTATTCTGATTGGTACCGTGATGGGATTTTCTCTTTTTCTTTACGGTTTAAATCTGATCGGCCCGGTACGAGCCTCTATGGTGGCTTCTATTGAACCTGTATCCGCTGCGCTTTTCTCTCATTTTTGGCTGAAAACGGAATTTATGCCCCTCGATATATTAAGCTTTGCCTTTATTCTTTTAGCCGTCTCTTTAATTACAAGGCAAAAGCGCATGTCCATCACAAAACAATCCGCTGAATAAATAAAACAAAACATTTTAAAACAGCATCCATACATGCAAACCGTCTATAAAAATAAACAGGCGTTGTTTTCGGAATCATATCCCGAAAACAACGCCTGTTTTCGTAGCCCGGTTTTAAAGGGCTTATGCGTTTTCCAACACCGCTTCACCACGGAAGAGCTTGGTATAAGGACTGGTGTGTTCTGCTTTGGCAAGGAAATCCTTCACTTCATCATCAGAAAGTTGCGGTGCATTGACGCTGCATTTGGCGCGCACACGGAAAGTGCCCTCTTCTTTGGGATCGTCTTCCAGATAGACCGTCACGGTAAACTGCACGTCGCTTTGTTTACCGGCAGCTTCCATATGGTAAAGAAAAGCGCCATTGTAGCAAGAAGCCAAAGCTGCTGCAAAGAGCTGTTCCGGATTGGTGGCGCCGCCGGCCATTTCTCCGTTTTCACCGGGCTGCATCACTTTAAAAGTGGTGTCTTTGGCAACGCATTCTCCCACGCGGCCACCGACATTGGTAAAAGTGGTTTCATATTGAACTGCCATGTTTTCCTCCTAAAAATTCGTAAGGTGTCGTGTTCTCGTTTCTTTTATACCCCGAGGGGCCGCCACTAAAACGGATGCACTTCCACCACTTTGCCCATGGCTTCTAAGGTGCGCACCAATTTTTCCACCACCACCGCACGCAAGTCGATGGAAACGGCCAAACCCTCTTTCATAGCCGGATTTTCTGCCATTCCCTGCAAAATTACCACGCGATCGGCATCAATCAGGCGCTGCTGCAGCAAACTGGCGCCGTCTTCCGATTGGGGCAGCTCATGAGCTTCCAGGCGTCGGCGCACTTCCGACAGTGTGATAATGCCTTCGGTGACCAAATCCACCCCCGCAATATGGGAAATTGGCGGAATTTGCTGGCTCACGTAAGTGAAATCGCTGCGGATGTCTCGGTTGGTGTGGCGCGCAAAAATTTGTGCCGTGGTCCCGCCGCAGATGATGTGGGTGCCGGTTTCGTTTAAGAAGCGCTCCACCATTTTTCCGTCATCGGCCGGGTTGACCGGCGGTCCGGTCATGATGACAGCACGGCTTTCTTCTTTCAGGCGCATCACCACGCAGGTGGTGTCATCCCCCGGCTCGCCTTGATAGTAACTGCGGCAAATATTCACCACTTTGGTGGCAATGGACTGCACGCTTTCAGAAAGATCCACAAAACGACGAAGCGTATCGATGAGACCATCGGTGCCCAAACCGAAGGGAAGCATTTCGCCCAATCCTGCTTGGGTAACGCCGTCTGAAACGATGAGTATGGTCTCGCCCGCCTTCATGCGAAAGCTCGCCTCGTTGACTTTACGCGTACCCGCCATCACCGAAGTGGTCTCCACCGCTTCAATGGTGTCTTGATTGATGCGCACCATGGGGCAGCCATCAAAATCCACCAAATAAACCACGCCATCGGTATAAAGGCGCAGTATGGAAAAGGTGGAATAAGCGATCCCTCGTGTTTGACAAGTGGGGAGCGTGTCCACCAATGTATCCACCACATCTACAATGGGCACATCCTGGCTGATCATCTGAGAAGCAATTTTAGCGGTGAGGTTGGCCAAAATATTGGCTTTTACGCCGCTGCCCAGACCGTCTGAAAGCACCACCACCGTGTTGTCGTCATCGCGAACCACTTCCACCACGTCGCCGCACAGTTCTTCGCCATATTTATTGAGCTGGGCAATACCCACTTCACCAATTAAGGGCATTTATCTCAGCTCCTTTTCGCGTTCAAATTCGTTAATAAGTTTTAGCAGCGTGATCTTCGTTGCCGACGTGGTTTCACCCAAGAGACTGGCAATTTCCTGTGCCACACGCATTTGCTCGTTGATGACTTCTTCTGCACGAATGAGCAATTGCTGCTTTACAATCTCGAGCTCCCTGCGCTGACGAATTTGTTCCGTCACATCCGTAAAGAGGGCCAGAAAATGATTGGACACCCCTTCCATCGGCTGAATGGTTTCCTGCGTCCAAATGCCAAGATCTTGATAAAACTGCAGATGATTGCGCAACACACTTCCCCGTTCCACCACCGGACGAAAACGATCGGCCTTCATAAAATCGGAGAGATTGCGCCCCGGCTTGATGTCATATCCGTGGAAAAGCTTCTTCAAACGCGGATTGGCCTGCAAAATGGTCAGATTTTCATCAAAGACCAAAATGCCGCTGTCGCTGGTTGATACAATGGCATTGGCCAAGGTTTCGGCACGGGCTTTCATGTAGCTCATGCACATGTTCCGATCCGCCTCTCCGCGCACCACCGCCACACTCTTGTCATAGCACGAATTGTACCCGCAAGCGCCGCAATTTAAAATTTTAGCCCCTTCCTGCTCATAGAAACTGCGCATTTCCTGAGCCACCGCTTCTTTACTCACTTCCGGCGCACGGTAGGTGCGCTCTTCAAAGTGCACGCGAGGCACGGTGGTGATCATGGGCCGTACCGGCCAATCTTCACGCGCATGATAGTAACGCTCCAAGCAGAGGCAGCGATCAAGCACACTGCCTTTTTTAGACATGTCCAACCCACTTACACAACCGCTGTTGCAGCTCATCAGCTCTAAAAATTGCACGTCGGGCAAATTGTTAACATCCAAACCTTTCAAAATATCAATACAATTGGATAAGCCCGAATACCATTCGGTGTGACCTTGCTTCAAAACACCATCATCCAGCAATTGCTGCGCCATGTGGCCGATTACGGTGAATGCATAGCCACCTTTATGGGGCGCCAAGGGGCCCTTAGGCACCGTGCCGACATCGCCTTTGGTGTAGCGCAGGAGCTGTTCCAAATCTTGAAATGTGATCAGATAATCCACCGCATCCAAGGTTTGGCGATTGAGAAATTCTCCCGGGCATGCCGTCACATGCACCACTTCACAATCAGGGTGATTCTCTTTCAACTCTTGAGCGTGCATCATAGCCAAGGAAGGAAAGGGCAACAAATAGTCAATGAGATGGGGATAATGGCGCTCCACCAAATTGACCACGGTGGGACAATGGCTGGCCATCAAAAAGCGGCCTTCGTTTTGACGAATGTACTGCGCCATCTCGGAAAGCACCAGAGGTTCAATCACATCCACAGGCTCCACCACCTGAAAGCCGATCTTATATGCCTTTTCCATCACCCCTTCCGGTCCCAGACAACCGAAATAGGTCACAAGCATCCCGCCCAGAGAAAGAGCCAACTTTTTGCGCCGACTCAAAGCATCCACCACTTGAGGCATGTCGGTGACAATTTTTTTGGTATGCTGGGGACATTCGGACACACACTCCCCGCAAAGCACACACTTATCCCGAATAATTTGAGCGCGCCCTGTCGAAAAATCGATGGCATCCATCGCGCATTTTCTAAGACAACGATAACAGTCCAAACAATGGGCATTTTCTTTAGTGACAATT
>JAEZVS010000150.1 GCA_023443145.1 Bacillota bacterium
TCCATAAACAGCGGACATCCATCCATGTCGCATCAATTTTTTTTATTTATATTTATCTGCCCTTTTACAAAGCACAGAGGACAGCTACAGCCAACGCCTGCGCAAGCGATCCGGTTTTTGCGCAAAAGCGAATAGAGTGGCTTCGTCGATGCGCCCTTCCATAAAAAGTGTCGAAAGGGCATCATCAAAAGTGCGCATACCTTGGTCCGTGCCGGATTCCAAAATTTGCGGCAGGAGATGGCGTTCATTCTGGCGAATATGCCGGCGCGCCGCCGGTGTGATGACAAATGTTTCAGCCGCCAGAACCAAACCCGAATCATCGACACCCGGCAGCAAGCGTTGGCCGATCACCAAACGCAAAAGCTCGCTCAACATGGTTTCACCGCGACTTTTATCCGCTTCCGGAAACAAATCGGCGGCGCGCCCAATGGCATCCACCGCTGTGGGGGTGTGCATGCTGGCCAGCACCAAATGGCCCGTCTCTGCCAATAGCAATGCAGATTGCAGCGTGGCGGCGCTTCTAATTTCACCAATCATCAACACATCAGGGTCGGCACGTAAAGCACCTTGCAACGCCGATGACAGATCTTTTTCCGCCACCTCACATTGATGCACCAAACCTGCTCCATTCGTTAATTCATATTCAATAGGCGATTCAAAGGTCATCACATGAATGCTCTTGGTATATAACATCTCTTGCAGCAAGGCCGCCAAGGTGGTGGATTTCCCGCTGCCGGTCGGTCCGGTCACCAAAACCAGTCCCGACCGTTCCTTTAAAATGCGTTCGCCCACCGAGCCCAACGACAATTCCTTGACACTCGGCACCTGGTTGGGCAAAAAGCGCAAAGACAATTGATTCGCACCGCTGGCCTCGTACGAGTGGGCACGCACCCGCCCATAACCGTCACCGAATGAAAAATCGGCTTCCCCATCGTTTTGGGATAATCGGCAAATATTTGCCAAGAGCCGCCCGGCCACTTCAGCGCCTGGACTTTTATGGCGACGCAGCACATTGACACGGCGAAACCAAATGTCGCCACGGCCATCAATATGCACATCTGTGACGCCAAGCGATCGTGCTTCTTTAAACAATTCTTGTTCCATATCAACCTCCACGAGGTGAAATTTGTGATAGATTCCATTCTTATGTTTGTTTTAGGGACGATAGCGGCCAGTTTTATTGGCCTGATATTTGACCGCCGCGAAAAAGACGATCATCACCTGCGCTCGCACTGCGAGAATTGCCAACACACCCTCGCGCCGTGGGATTTGATTCCTCTTTTGAGCTTTCTGTTCTTGCGTGGACATTGCCGCTACTGTCAGGCGGCCATTCGTCCGGAGCATCTGTTGCGAGAAAGCTTAGGCGGCCTCCTCTTTTTGGGCTTATATCTGCATCTGGGGCGAGAGCCTGCGTTGGCTTTGCTATTATTGATGAGTATCCCCATGGCGTTCTTAGCCCTGGACGACGCCGCCCATCGTTGGGTGCACGATAAAGACCAGCTGTTTTTATTAACCTTTGTATTGATATATCTGGTCATCTTCGATTGTCCATCTTTCCCTGCTCGTCTTTATGCACTGGCGCTTTTTGGCGGAGGCACGTTGCTCTTGGCTCGATTATGGCCGAATGCTTTGGGCTCCGGCGATGTGCTCTTTATTGCCATCATGGCTTTTCATGGCGGCATTTGGATTTTCCCGGCACAATTTTTATTGGGCACCGCATCGGCACTAATCTGGACTGTTTTTACCGGTTACAAATCACGTTGTGTCAGAACCCGGCAAATCCCCTTGGTGACTTTTTTGGTGTTAAGTATTTGGCTCGATTGGTGCTTGGACTTTAACCGCCTCTTTTACTGACGGTGCCCCACCGTTTCATCTGTTTTTGAATCTACAGTGATAAAATGCACCGGCCATCCGAATCAGGCTCACCCTTTGCAACATGTCATAAGCGCAACAGATGGCGCCCCCATCTTATCCGGCCTTCTTTTAGAGAAACCACATCGTTTCAGCAATCAAAAATATCGGCAAGCGCCCGCGCCTGCCGATATTTTTATACGAAAAATGCTTTATTAAAGCTTCTTTAGTTGGTACGGCCCGGATAAGCCTTCAAGCCTTCTGCAAGAACGGTCATGGCTTTTTCCAACTCTTCGGTTTCCAAGATATACGCGATCCGTGCTTCATTTTTGCCCAGACCCGGGGTGCAATAGAAACCTTCGAGAGGAGCCATCATCACCGTTTCACCATTGTAATCAAACTCGGAAAGCATCCAGATAATGAATTTTTCAGCATCATCTACCGGGAACTGAACGGCAACATAGAAGGCGCCTTTCGGTTCCAAACAAACCACACCGTCCATTTTTTGGAGAGCCTGATAGACCACATCGCGACGCGCCTTGTATTCATCGTTCACTTCTTTAAAATAAGAAACCGGCGTGCGATAAAGTTCAACGGCACCCACCATATCCAGAGTCGGGACACAGAGTCGGCCCTGACAAAGTTTCATCACACCATCGATGAAATCTTTATTCTTCGAAGCCAGGCTACCGATGCGGGCACCGCAAGCGCTATAGCGTTTGGAAACCGAATCCACGATCACTACGCGGTCGGCAGCTTCCGGATAATGACCAAAACTTCTATATTCCAAGCCGTCATAGACAAACTCACGATACACTTCGTCGGCCACAATAAAGATGTCTTTGTCAATGGCAATATCCACCATCATTTTAATTTCTTCCGGCGTATAGACCACGCCGGTGGGATTGCCCGGGTTGTTTAAAATAAAAGCTTTGGTCTTGTCATCGATGACTTTTTCCACTTCTTCACGAGATGGGAAATGGAAGCCATTTTCAGCTTTAGTTGTGATGCCCTTAATGCCCACATCAACTGCGGCTGCGAACCCATTATAATTGGTATAGAAAGGCTCGGTAACAACAATGTTATCGCCGGCATCACATAAAGCAATGATGGCGAAGAGCAATGCTTCACTACCACCGTTGGTAATCAGGATTTCATCAGTGCCAAAATCCATATTGTACGTTTTATAATAATCGGAAATGGCCTGGATAAGTTTTTTGTCACCAGCTGAATCGGCATAAGCGAGCACTTCCTGCTCAAAATGACGCACCGCATCAAAGAAACCTGCCGGCGTCTTGATGTCCGGTTGACCAATATTTAACGGATACACTTTTTTGCCTTCTTCACGCGCTTTATTGGCATAAGGCACCAACTTACGAATGGGGGACGACTGCATACCGGTAATACGTTTAGATAAATTCATTGGTATTCACTCCATTTCTCTCCAGACAACATCATAGTTACAAAAACTGTGGACAAAGATATCATATCACATACATTCTGAAAATTCTAATGATAGATGGTAAATCGCATCTTCTATAACGAATCCTTATCACACACCGGTACGTCATCACCTTCCATTTTGAAACAAACCCACATTGTTGAGACTGTTGCGTCGCTAAATAAAAACAGCCACCCTCCGAGAGGATGACTGTTTATCTGTTTATCTATGGCCAATTATATGCTCAACGACTGAAAAATACCCTTTAATAAAACAATTGATGTTCATTCATCGCGTAAGCCAACAATTTCTCTTTATCTCTAATATATATTTTACGGCCTTCAGTATAAAGCACTTCTTCGTGACGAAGCGCACGCATCATCTTAGAGACCGTCACCTTATGTACACCCAGTTTTTGTGAGAGACGCACAAAACTGGAAAATTCCGGCTTAACACGTAGCCTTTCGTCTTGATCTACAAAAGCATTGTAATAAAGCATTTTGCAAAGGTGGTTCGGTACGCGTCCTTCTGTACGCGCATTAAACGTACGCATATTTTGTCGGTTGACATCCAAAAGTTCTGCCAAAAGCTCACACATTAGATCATGATGCTGGGCATAATAATCCAAAACATACTGTTTGGGAATGCGGTAGGCGCAAATTCGTTCTGTAGCCACAAAATGACTTTCGCTCAAACCTTCTCGACTAAATGCCGACAATACGCCCACCAATGCATCATACATTGAACCGAAAGCCGATTTATAGCCGTGAAATACCGATTGCCCACCTTCGCTGATGGATTCCCGATAACATTTTCCGGATTGCAGGTAATACACATAAATCAGCGGCGCATCTTGCTCAATAAGCACCTCACCCCGTTGAAAAATAACGGGTTCAACCCCCTCTAAGTTTAATATATCTTCCACAAATGCACCTCCTAATAAATCACCTTAAATTGATGGCAGTTTTGGGCATGAATCACCGGATGGCGAATGATATAATCCAACATCAAATCGGTCATATCGATTTGAATGTCCTGCACAATCTTTGACTTGTTATACATAGGATATTGTCCGCCGCCAATTGCACGATAATTGTTCATGACAATTTTTAATTTGTCGTCCCCTTTAATATCCTGCCCATGATAGGACAGATGGGTGATGCGCTCTCCAGGCTCTTTGCGAATGTCCATGGTATAATCAATGCCACTGTAAATATCATAGTTATAATATTGAATAAAGGGCGTCGAAAAAGCCTTTGATATCATCAGCTGATTATTTTCATCCAAATCGAAAAACTGAGCACAGCGCTCCAATGCCGCGCGCAAATCGTCACCGGATACTTCCAGCACCGCCAACGTATTGGTATAAATATAATTATTGACAATATGGCGCACCGTAATATCGGGCGGCAATCCCCGTGCATCTCCGCGGAAAATACTGGTACAGGAAATATCCACCCCTGCAGCCTGCATTTGAATACGGTTGATAAATTCTACATAAGGATGCACATAAGTGCGTGCCGCCAAAGCATCATCAATAAGCATGTTGCCTTCTACGTGGCCTATGGGAATATCCAACCAGCTTTCCACTTCATCGTGAATAGGCTTT
Source organism: Bacillota bacterium (assembly GCA_023443145.1). GTDB lineage: Bacteria > Bacillota > Peptococcia > Peptococcales > Peptococcaceae > Peptococcus. Next base: position 4,902 of record JAEZVS010000150.1, read on the forward strand.
ATCCTTTCGGTGATCCGCGGGTCGGCTGCCACGCGGCCATTTTTGAGAAGCATGGCTTCATGAGCCGATACTTGCCAGCGACCTTGACGGTCTTCTTTTAGAATCAAGTGCACCAAACCCACCGCTTGGGCTCGCCAACCGGGCATGACAATAGGCACTCCTTGATGGATACCATAAATCTCTCGATGTTGATGACCGGTGATGAGACAATCAATATCCGGCACTGCTTCAATGATTTTTTCAGCCACATTTTCTCCGGGCTGCAATCCGATGGTGCGACCGCTGAAGGGATCCCGCTCAAAACCGCCGTGATAACTGACGATGACCACATCGGCCATCTCACGTAAACGCGGCACCCATTTTTGGGCACAAAGTATCGGATCTTCAAACTTCAAACCGTCGATGTTTTCTTCTTTTTCCCATTGCGGCACAAATTCGGTAATCAAGCCTAAAACAGCAATTTTTATCGGTCCGCGCCGGATAATGGTGTAGGCATCAAAAAGCGGTTCACCCGTATCTTGCTCAATCACATTTGCCGCCAGCACAGGAAAATGAGCTGCCGCCACACCGCGAGCCAAATAGGCTTTTCCGTAATTGAATTCGTGATTGCCCAGAACGGCTGCATCACAACCCATTGCATTCAAACACGATACAATGGGCTGAGGCCCTTCCTCACCGTGGTTCAAGGCCCAATACTGGGCAAGAGCCGACCCTTGGATGAGATCTCCGTTATCAATATAAACAACGTGTTCATGCTCCCGGCGAACCGCTTCTATAACGGCGGAAGCCTTGGCCAAGCCCAAATTGGTGTTGTAGCTGTCTGCCATATAGTCTGTAGGCATGACGTATGCATGTACGTCACTGGTGGCTAAAATGTAAAGCTCCATATTCACCGCCTGTATCTGCAAAAACCGACTGTCAGTATATATTTACATAATAGACCGTCTTTGTCAACGAAAAAATTTGTAATAGTAATAAAATATAACGAACTGTATTGTTTCGTGGTCTAATAGCCGTCATTAGGTGCATCAAAAGGTGCCAAATTACCGAATTTGGTAAATTCTTTTTGAAAGGACAAGTCCACCGTTCCTGTTGATCCATTGCGGTGTTTGGCAATGATCAGTTCGGCAATCCCAGCGCGTTCCGTCTCTTCAGGAAAATAGTATTCCTCACGATAGATAAAAAGAACCAGGTCTGCATCTTGTTCCAAAGAACCCGACTCTCGCAAATGAGACAGCGCCGGCCGTTTGTCGTGGGTGGTTTCCACCGAACGTGACAATTGGGACAAAGCGATAATTGGCACGTTCAGTTCACGCGCCAAAGATTTCAAAGCGCGGGAAATCTGCGATACCTCTTGTTGACGATTTTCACTTTTACCGCCGGCGCCCATGAGCTGCAAATAGTCTATGATAATGAGCCCCAGATTTTTAACTTCCGTCTTCAGTCTCCGGGCCTTGGCGCGGAGCTCACGAATCGTAATCCCCGGTGTATCATCTATATAAATAGGCGCACTGCTAAGGGGAGCCACAGCAGCAATCAGCTGGGGCCAGTCATCTAACGGCAGCGTTCCGGTACGCAAATATTGTTGATCCACCTGCGCGTAGGCTGAAATCATGCGCTGAGCCAACTGCTCTTTGCTCATTTCCAGAGAAAAAATAGCAACCGGCACACCTTTTTCGCCTTGTTCCGGACGTCCGACGGCAGCATTGCTGGCCATATTTAAGCATAGTGCCGTTTTACCCATGGCCGGACGGGCGGCAATGATGATAAAGTCACTGTTTTGCCAACCGGAAGTGATGCGGTCCAAATCGATAAATCCCGACGGCACACCGGTAATGGCTTTGTTTTGTTGACACAACCATTCCACCCGGGCCAAAGTGTCGCCGATAATGGTTTCAATGATTTCCAATCCGCCACGTTCACCACGCTGAGAAATTTCCATAATGCGTTTTTCGGCGTCATCTAAGATGGTCTCAAATGCTTCGCTGTCCTCAAAAGCACGATTGGCGATGGTCCGGCAAGTGTGAATGAGATGGCGCATATTGCTTTTTTCACGCACAATTTTGGCGTAGTAAGAAGCATGGCGCAAGCGGGCGGATGCACCGGCCACACGTGCCACACGTCCAAGGCCGCCGGCTTTCTCCAGCAAATCGCTTTTACGAAGTTTTTCAGTCAATGTAACCAGATCGATGGGCAGTCCTTCATCATTCATTTCAGCAATGGCATGAAAAAGCACCTTGTTTTCAGGTATATAAAAATCGTTTTCATTCACAATTTGCACACAGTCTGAAATGCTGTCGTGCTCGCGGATCATAGTAGACAAGACAGCCTCTTCCGCATCTTCATTGTGAGGCGGTGTATCGAGTATGGGGTTATCCGGCATCGGTCTCACTCCTTTTCAGTCTCAACCATTATAACACACAATGGTCGGGCAAATCCGTTTGATGAACACGTTCGGAGGATTTTCTTCTATTGAGAAAGTTATGTTTCTTATGCTACAATAGGTGAAACCTAAGGCGACGTCAGGAGGGATATTTTATGAAATTTAAATTTTTACATAACAACATCAACGTCACCAATTTGGAAAATGCCATGGCTTTTTACGAAACCACGCTGGGCTTAAAAGAAAGCCGCCGCATAGAAGCAGAAGACGGCAGCTACATTATCGTTTATTTGGGAGACGGAGAAACCGACCACCTTTTAGAGCTCACCTGGCTGAGAGACCATCCCCAGCCCTACGATTTGGGCGAAAACGAGTTTCACCTGGCTTTCGAAGTGGACGATTTCTCCCAAGCCTTCATGATGCATAAATCGTTGGGCGTCATCGTATTTGAAAATCCCGCTATGGGCATTTACTTTATTGCCGACCCCGACGGCTATTGGATTGAAATTTTACCGCCCAACCACGGGCAAGAATAAATCAGAAAGGAGCCGCTTTTATGGCTTTTATTTACGACGAACCGTCCCACACATTTAGCGAATATCTGCTCATTCCCGGCTATACCAGCAAAGAATGCATGCCTCACAAAGTCAGTCTGAAAACACCGCTGGTGCGTCACAAGGCCGGCGAAGAGCCTGCCATTTCTTTAAATATCCCCATGACCTCTGCAGTGATGCAAGCCGTCTCCAACGATACTTTGGCCATAGCACTGGCTAAAGAGGGCGGCATTTCATTTATTTTCGGCTCTCAAAGCGTTGAAAATCAGGCCAATATGGTGCGGCGCGTCAAAAAGCACAAAGCAGGCTTTGTTACCAGCGATGCCAACCTGCGTCCTGAAGACACGCTCCAGTATGTGTTGGAATTGCGCAAAAAAACCGGCCATTCCACTATGGCGGTCACTGAAGACGGCAGCCCCAACGGCAAACTGCTGGGCTTGGTGACCAGCCGCGATTATCGCCTAAGCCGTACACCGCGTGATGCCAAAGTCAAAGATTTTATGACCCCTTTCGAAAACCTCATTGTAGGCCATGAAACCACCACTCTACCGGAAGCCAATGACCTCATTTGGGATCATAAACTCAACCAGCTTCCCATTATTGATAAAAATCAAAATCTCCTTTATCTCATCTTCCGCAAAGACTACGACAGCAATAAAGACAATCCTTTAGAGCTTTTGGATGACGACAAACGCTATCTTTGCGGAGCCGGCATCAACACCCGCGATTATGAAGAACGCGTGCCCGCTTTGGTGAATGCGGGGGCAGATGTGCTGGTTATCGACTCATCAGAAGGTTACAGCGAGTGGCAAGCCCTCACTTTACAATGGGTGCGGGAAACCTATGGTGATTCTGTAAAAATCGGCGCCGGCAATGTGGTGGATGCAGAAGGCTTTCGCTTTTTAGCTGATGCCGGTGCGGATTTTGTCAAAGTAGGTATTGGCGGCGGTTCCATCTGCATTACCCGTGAACAAAAAGGGATTGGCCGTGGCCAAGCCACCGCCGTTATTGAAGTAGCAAAAGCCCGTGATGAATATTTCAAAGAAACCGGCATTTATGTGCCCATCTGCTCCGACGGCGGCATTGTGCATGATTATCATATGACTTTAGCTTTGGCTATGGGGGCGGATTTTATTATGTTGGGACGCTATTTTGCCCGTTTTGACGAAAGCCCTTCCAACAAAGTACACATCGGCAACAACTATATGAAAGAATATTGGGGAGAAGGCTCCGCTCGCGCACGCAACTGGCAACGTTACGATATGGGGGGCGAAAACAAACTCTCCTTTGAAGAAGGTGTGGACTCTTATGTGCCTTATGCAGGTGCTCTCAAAGACAACGTGCAGCTCTCTTTGAGCAAAATTCGTTCCACCATGTGCAACTGCGGCGCACTGACCATCCCCGAACTGCAGGAAAAAGCAAAAATGACATTGGTATCTGCCACCAGTATTGTTGAAGGCGGCGCCCACGATGTCACCTTACGCAATACCGATATGGACGGCACCAACCGTCTATAACGGCACAGCAAAAATAGAGCCCATGCCCTTATTAAGGGACATGGGCTTTTTTTATGAAAAAAGCCCATCACGAATCAGCTGCCTTGACTAAAAATATCCCCATAAAAAAAAGACGATTGCAGAAAATCTGCAATCGTCCAATCATTTATTCTTTTCGACCACGTGCCGTCCAAAAGCCACTGCCCAAAAACACAAGTCCCAGCAAGCCAACCGGAAATCCTGCACCAGTCTTCGGCACCGGTTTTTCCATCTTAGGTGTTGGAGGAACCGGTGGTGCCGGTGGCGCCGGCGGTGTTGGTGGTGTTGGTGGTTTATCAGGTGGGGTACCTGGTGGTGTCGGCGGCACAGACGGAGGCGGTGGTATATCCGTCTTTTTGTTTGTTATAACAAAGCCGCCTACGGCATCACCGGTGATGGTGCCATGATAGCCTTTAATCTCACCTTCCTGCACAGTGTAAACGATTTTTTGATCGTCTTCATTTTTCTCAGCCAAATCGCTAAACTCGCCACGCCAGTCGTTCTCTTTGTTTAAAACGACAAACATATCTGTTTTTTTGCCATCAGCCAACAAGTATACGGTGATGGACTCCGGACGTTCACCGGCTTCATCATTGTTGTCTTCCCAACGTTTTTCCACTTTGACTTTTGTCACCGTCGGTGCAATGCTGTTTTCCACCAAAAAGGTCGTCTCTGTACCTTCTGTGATCTTGGTTATATAACCATCAACAGGTTTTTCTTCAATGGTATAGGTGATCTCTTTATCACCAAAAAATTTCGGCAAGCCTGTAAAGGTATAAGACCAATCGTTTTCAGCGTTTAACTCTTGCGTGTCAATTTCTTGATCGCCGGCTTTTAGAACAATCGTCACTGAATTCGGACGCTTCTGATTTTTATTATCATCATCAAGCCATTTCTTTTTCACCGAAATTTCAGTAGGTTCTTCCTTTTTACCAATGATGACCGTTCCGTTAGAACCAATGCCGCCCCCTCTGGTTGCTGAGGTATTGCCGCTAATCAACACTTGTCGCAAACCATCGGTCAGCGCATTTCCTTGCTCATCGGTATGGAGTCTAATTTCTGCAAAGTGTCCGCCCAATACCCCTTCCATTTTCTCTTTCGGAAAAAGGTTGCCATTGTCGTCTTTCCAGTTATACGGCACACCGCCTAACATGCGCTCTGAAATTTTATATTTGGGATTTCCGGAGTGGATTCCATAAAACGCACTGCTTAATAAATAAAGATCGTCGGCACCTCTATCCGCCTTATTGCCATAAATGGCCGCCCCGTCGGTCACATGAATTTCCGTCACCGAAATGGGACATCCAGCAAAGCCAGCACCATGAAGTGCCGCTAAATTTTCTGTGATAACCGCATTGGTAAGGTGCAACTCGCCATTGTTCCATCGCATGCCATAATATTTCTTGGGCATCCCGTTTACATAGAT
>JAEZVS010000026.1 GCA_023443145.1 Bacillota bacterium
AGCCAAAGCGGAAAAAGACGATGCATAACATGCAAGGCACTGTTGTCTTGTTATTTGTGTATAAACCGTACATTCATTAAAGAAAAGAAAGGACGATTTTTATGATTTTAACCACCACCAATAATATTCCCGGCGATCGTTACGTTGTAGATGATGTGTAGGGCATTGTGGGCGCGGGGGTGGTGTCGGGAGTGGATTTCCTTAAAGACTTCACCGCCGGCATTCGCAACATCATCGGCGGCCGTTCGGGCGCTTATGAAAATGAACTGGTGAACGCCCAAAAAGAGGCGTTGGAAGAATTGGAAGCCCGCGCCAAACAATTGGGGGCCGATGCGGTATTGGGTATCTCTTTTGATTACACCACCTTCGGAGCCGATTCAGGCATCATCGCATTGGTTGTCAACGGCACAGCCGTCACCTTACGGAAATAAATCGGTAATACACAAACAGCCCTCAAGAAGAGGGCTGTTTGTCATCGCAGATTGTTGAAAAGGAGGGATGAGATGAAACTCACCACCTTATGTTACATCATGAACGGGGATGATGTGCTCATGATGTGGCGCAATAAAAAAGCCAACGACATCAATCACCACAAGTGGATTGGCGTGGGCGGCAAGTTTCTGCCCAATGAAAGCCCGGATGAATGTGTGCGGCGCGAGGTTCATGAAGAGACCGGGCTTCGGCTGTATGATTATTCTTATGCCGGCATTGTCACCTTTTTATATGACGATGCACCGGCCGAATACATGCACATTTATCGTGCCAAAAGCCATGAACGAACCGTCATCCCTTGCGACGAAGGCGAATTGTCCTGGATTCCCAAAGATAAGGTGATTGATCTGGCGCTCTGGCCCGGTGATCGTCTCTTTTTGCCGCTGGTGTTGGGTGAGGCTCCGGCTTTTTCCCTAAAGCTGCGCTATGCGAAAGATCAACTGGTGGAAGCGGTTTTAAACGGTGAGCCCATTCAATAAAAAAGGACGCTGACATTGCTCAGCGTCCTTTTTATATGTCTCAGCATAGATGAACAGATGGATGGCACTTACCCGGCTCATCGCCATCTTGTCTGTTTCAACTTTAAAACGTCACAACGGCCAAAAAGACCATGATGATCGCCAATATGCCGCAAATGATCATTTTGCGTTTTTGATTAAAACGTTCATTGCGCCAAGTGAGGAGAATATTGGCCGCCAACAATAGAAAACAAAACACATTGGTGGTCATTTTGAAGGGAAAGGCAGGAATGATGCGGCCGGCAAGAAAGACCACCAATGCCACAAACATCAGAGCAAGTACAACACGATGGAACAAGCGATCGGTTCGCATAAATTTACATCTCTTTTCTATTATTCGTACAGCGCCATTTATATTATTTTGTAAAAAAATTCGTCTCTGTCAATAAATATGTCGTCTTTAAACGAAAATATGAGGGCGCAGACGGTCGGTGGTAAAACAGGATTGGTATGTAACGGTTCTGCAGTTGGTGAAAATCAAAGCCGTGCGCAGGTCGCGCACGGCTTTGGCTTTTACTCTTTATCTTGCAGCGCTTTGGCCCAGGCATCGGCAAAGGCATTGGCGCCCAACGATTCTTCTTTCTTTTGTTTCTGCATGTAATTGGCCACGTCACGGCGGCTGCTTTTGTTGCTTTTTTCCGCCAGTTTTTTATTGAAGCGGTCGTAGCGCTCGCGAAAACCACAGGTGTTGCAGGCGTAAAGGCGGGTGTCGTCTTTGCCGATGATCACCAGCTTTTTGTGGCAATTGGGGCAGCGGGCGTTGGATTGACGGCTCACGGTTTCTTTATAACCGCAGCCTTTGTCTTGGCACACGCGCATAATGCCGTGCTTGGCCTTGACTTCCAAAAGCATTTTGCCGCAAAGGGGGCAAGGTTTGTTGGTCATGTTGTCGTGACGGTAGGTGGCTTGACTGGACGTCACCTGCTGTACCAGCTCTTGGGTAAAGCGGCGGATATCCTGGTCAAAGCGGTCCGCCTTTTCTTTCCCTTTGCCGATGGCCATCAGGCGTTCTTCCCATTGGGCGGTGAGTTCCGGTGAGCGCAGGGCTTCCGGTACCAAATCAATGAGTTGACGCCCTTTGGAGGTGGCGACCAGGTGGTTGGCGTCTTTTTCAATGTAAAAGTGCTGAAATAATTTTTCAATGATGTCGGCGCGGGTGGCAGGGGTTCCGATGCCGCCGGCTTCCCGCAAAATAGCCTGTTGTGTTTTGTTTTCCACAAAGGCTTGCGGATTTTCCATGGCGGCCAAGAGACTGCCTTCGGTAAAACGTTTGGGCGGCTTGGTGCGGCCCTCATTTATCACAAGGGCGTCTACGGAAAGACGATCGCCGGCTTTGCGCCGTTCCAACTTTTGCATGCTCTCTTGCGCATCGTCGTCTTGAGCCGCTTCTTCGGCGTCCATGTCGCGGGTGAGTGCTTGCCAGCCGGGAACGGTCACCACCCGTCCTTTGGCAGTGAAGGGCACGCTGTTGATTTGAGCCGTCAGGCCAGTTTCCAAATATTCAGCGGCGCCTAAAAAGTTGGCCAAAAAGCGCTCCACGACTAAGGCATAGATTTTATGCTCATCGGAAGACAGTGGATGGGCGCCGAGACGTTCTTCGGTGGGGATGATGGCGTGATGGTCGCTCACTTTGGCGGCATTCACGCAAGATTTTTCGATGTGAAGACGATCGTTTTGAATGGTGCGCACCCACTTGCCCCAGGGGCCGCTGGTCAGCGCTTTCAGGCGGGAAGGCAGTGTGGCGGCCACGTCGGGCGTGAGGTGGCGGCTGTCGGTGCGGGGATAGGTGAGGAGCTTGTGGGTTTCGTATAGGCGCTGCATGTGTCGAAGCGTGTCTTTGGCGCTCATGCCATAGCGTGCATTGGCATCTCGTTGCAGACTGGTCAAATCATAGAGGGCGGGCGGAGGCAACCGCTTTTTCTTTTCCTGGACCTCGGATATCACCATAGGTTTGCCACGAAGTTGCTGTACCACGGCTTCGGCGTCCTTTCTTTCTTTTAACCGTCCGGATTTATTGCCGCGCCAATGGTAGTGTGTGCCGCCGGTTTGCGCAGAGATGGTGAAAAAAGATTCGCTTTTAAAGCTTTGAATGGCCTTTTCTCGCGCCACCACCATGGCCAAAGTGGGTGTTTGCACGCGTCCTGCGGAGAGTTGGGCGCCGTAATGGCAGGTGAGGGCACGGGTGATGTTCAATCCCACCAGCCAGTCGGCTTCGGCGCGGGCTTGAGCAGAGCGGGCCAGCTGATCAAAATCTTTGCCCGGGCGCAAATTTTGAAATCCCTGGCGAATGGCCTGATCGGTTTGTGATGAGATCCAAAGCCGCCGCATGGGTTTCTTGACGCGCGCTTTCTGAATGATCCAGCGTGCCACCAGTTCCCCTTCCCGGCCGGCATCGGTGGCGATGACGATGTCGGCCACGTCTTGACGGCGCAAGAGACCTTCGACAATGTGATATTGTTTACCGCTGCCCGGAAGCACCACCAATTTCATGTGTTTGGGCATCATGGGCAGTGTTTCTATAGACCAGGTTTCATATTTTTTATCGTAAGCTTCCGGATCGGCCAGACCCACCAAATGACCCAGAGCCCAGGTGACCAGATGGCGATTGCCTTCGAAATAACCGTTTTTCTTGGCATTTGCGCCCAGTACACGGGCCAGATCTTTGGCGACGGAAGGTTTTTCAGCTAAAACAAGGGTTTTGCTCATGCCGTTTCATCCTTTTTTGATTGGGAGAGGTATTGGGCCAATGCTTCTTCTGATTGGCCGAATTTTTTTACATCATGGCCCACGACTGTGCCGGCGCCTTTGGTGGTCAATGCAAAGCGCTGCTCTTGATACAGCACCTGCACTTTGTCGGCATTTTCCACCAGCCCCAGCAGAAGCACTGCAGGGCGCTCAAAATCAATTTTAGCAAAGGGATGGTTCAGTTTGTCGTAGTGGATGATGATGCTGTAGGGATGGGCTGCGGTTTGTAATTCAAAAGTGTAGCGTCCGAAGGTGCCGAAGCCGCAGGCGTCGAGCAGATGACTGACGGCGCTGTTGTCGCCCACATGGGGTGTGCGCAAACTGTAAAGTTCTTGAGCGGCATCGGGTGACGCAACAGAAGGGGCTTCTATCGATCGATTCAAGTAGGAAACGACCCCAAAGATGATACAAAAGGTGACGAGGATACCGATTATGCGTTTAAAGTTCATGGTGTGCAGTCCTTTCCGAAAGAGGTGAGCGGGCGGAACCGTCATTTAATTGATCATGTAAATGGGATCCAGTGTGACCTTGGCTAAAAGATGGGGACGTCCGGGTGTGAGACGCCTGTTGATTTCCCGTTCCAGATCGCTGCCATGGACGTTGGCATCCGGAGGCACCGCCAAATCGAAGACCAGCAGGGTTTGCTGATGGCCTTCCACCAGGCGAAAATCGTGAATGTTGTACCGTTCGTCAATGCTGCGTACAATAGAGGCTGCCAATAGTCTTAATTGCTCTGTACGGGGATCATTTACATCTATGGGATCGGTGTGAATGGTCAACTCAATGTGCAGCGCCTCTTTGGCCTCCACCTCAATGAGATTAACCAGAGCGTGGCTGTCCATAGCCGGTATGCGGGCGTCTACTTCCACATGAAGGGTGGCAAAAGTATGATAAGGGCCATAGTCGTGTACGATCAAATCGTGTACGCCCAACACGCCGTCATATTGGCGCACAAAGGCCATCAGGCGCTGAGCGGTATCGTCATCGGGCCGCTCGCCCAAAAGTTTATCGGCAGTGCTGCGCACAATATCCAGTCCGTTTTTTAAGATGATGAGGCCCACCATCAAGCCCAAATAACCGTCTAATTCAATACCCACCACAGGACTCAAAAGCAGAGAGGCCACAATCACCGAAGTATTGAGCACGTCGCTGATGCTGTCGGTGGCATTGGCGCGAATGATGGTGGATTGAGCACGGTCGGAAAGAAGCGCATAAAACCGCCACATCCAAAGTTTCGCCAAAATAGAGAGCAGCAGAAGCACCAGTGCGGTCGTTTCTAATGTGACGGTGCTTGGGTGCACAATTTTATGAAAAGATTCCCGCATAAACGTCACGCCCACATACATTACCGCGGCACCGATTATTGAGGAGATGATGTATTCGGTACGGGCGTGCCCATAAGGGTGGCTCTCATCAGCGGGACGGGCTGAAAGGCGGAAAGAGACAAAGGTCAAAAGGGCCGTCACGGCGTCGGTGAGGTTGTTGAGCGCATCTCCGATGATGGCCACCGAGCCGCTCATCATACCCACCAAACCTTTGATGATGGAAAGAAGCACATTGGTGCTTAGGCCGACGGCGCCGGATAAATGACCGGCGCGATTGCGCAAAGCCGGGGTGAGGGGACTGTCGTCAGGCCCCATATAAAAACGAATGAGGGAGCGAATCATGCAAAATCCTTTCTAAGGCGGCAATACCCCTAGGCGGATGCCAAACAGTAAAATATGTGCTACACTGTAGCAAGAAGATATCGGGTGTGAGAGGGGTGGTAATGTGGTGGAGCTCATTCACGTGCTGACCATCATCTGTTGGTTGATGGCGGTGGGGATTATGATATCCCTCTTTTATAAATGCTATATAATCATTAGACATCACATGCGTAAAAAGTAAGGTGTTTAATGTTGGTCAAAGGCGTCAAAGAGCTCGCGCAAGCGGGTGTCAAAAATTTGGCGTTGTTCTTTTTGGCGTATATCGTATTGATGAAGGGCGCGGTCCACTTTGCCGTCATCTGTAACGGTGAGGGCTTTCAGCACATCGCTGTTGTAAAAGGTATCACAATAATTGCCCAGGGCTTTTTGCAAACTTTTGACCATCTGGTAATGGCGTGCCATGGGATATTGTGCCACCGAGGCAAAGGCTTCATAAAGGTAGCGGTGGTGTTTGCATTTGACACGAAATTGGTGTAAAATCACCGGATCTTTTTCGTCACGCAGACGGCGGGCATTTTTCTTCAGTCGTTTCAAACCTTTAGACAGTTGCGGGTTGATGAGATCAGATAAAATATGGTGATCTTCAACCGTTGACAAGGCGATGAGCGACAAGCTGTAAGCTTCGGCATAGGCCTGATCACAGTCAAAACTGCCCAGCAAAACGCTCAGATTCAAGGCTTCAGAGCTGCGCTCCGCCAAAATATCAGAAACGATGATCTCCAGCTGCCAATCTTTTGCTTCATGGATGGTTTCTAAGAGCACATCCACTTCGCGTAGATGGCCCAACTGACGCAAGAGCGCGCTATAGGCCTTTTGGGCTGCACGAAGAGCTTCTTTATCGGCATGGGGTTTTAAGAAAGTAAGAAGCGCTTTTTGCCGGCGCAGTGCGATGCGCAGTTGATGTAAAGTGTCGGCATCTTCCATATCATCGAGAAGATGGTCTTTGAGAACCAGGATGTGGCGATGGCCTTTTAAGAGCAGCTCCTTCATGGCGACAGCCAGAGGCATATCCAAAGGTTCTAAGGCATCCAACTCCGTCAATTCTAAATGACCCATGCGAATGGCGCGGTACGGATTTTTTGCCTGCAGTACCAAAAACTCCAAGCTGCCTTTTTTTAGACGTGTGCGGCGATGCGAAAGGGATTCCACCCATTCGC
>JAEZVS010000036.1 GCA_023443145.1 Bacillota bacterium
GCATCGGCTTCGGTGGCCGCTTCTTTTTCTTCAGCCTCAGTGGCTTTGTCTTCAATAAGTTTCACCTGTGCCGAAGACATACCCTGCTTCTTATTGGCAGAAAAGCGAATGGCGTCGCCCGGTTTCATAAAGGGCAATCGCTCCGACAAGGTCACCGGAGACATATACACGGTGTCGTCGCCATTCAACATAAAGTAATAGAGCGTGTTGCCGTCGATGACAATGGGTTGAATGGCCGCAATGGTGCCGGAGACTTTGGTCAGTTCTTTGGGATTGGTGTCTGCGGCGGTGTTCTGGGCCTGCTGCACCGTAAAGGCTTTATAGGCTTCTGCTACTGTAGAGCCTGTCACCACATGCTGATAATCTTCCGCATCGATGAATGCATACATCTTGATGAGCCCTGCCTCGTCTTTCAATGAGAGGAAATAGGTGGGACGACCGCCTACATTCAAAAGCAGAGGGAACGTGGCTTTATAGTGTTTCTCCTGTACCGCCCCTTCTGCCGAGCCCATAGCCGAGAATTCTTCTGCTGAGGGCACACTGTAGAAGTGGCATTCTTTGGTGCGCATGTTCACCAAAATGAACCCGATATTGGATTCATCGGCACTCACCGAGGTAATCCCTGTATACAGATACACATCGTCGTCAATGGCCAAATAGTTGTAACCGTCGGTGGCTTGCAGCACACCTTTTTGACCGATGATGGAATTAATAAAGCCTTTTTGATATTTTCCGTTCCAATTGACCTGCTGCAAAACCAGATTGGCATCATACACATAGTCAATCCATTTGGGACTGTCTTGAACGCTCACCACTTGTGAACTGCCGTCGATGGCATTGGTGATGATGATCTCTTTAATATCCGGACCGCCAAAAAGCCCCACCGTCATTTTATACACAGGGGTGATCCAATAGGGCATGCCCTGGTCATCCACTTCAAAATTGGAACGGTAGAAAAATTTAAAGGGATATTGAAAGCGCAGATGGCGCGTAATGTTGCGGTTAAAATACTCACTCTTGGTGTACTTCATCGGGCTTTTGGTTTTGACCAGCTCTGTCTCACCGTTGATCATGTTCACCTTCATATAATAGGGAATCCCTTCTTTTTGATTGGTGAACCATTTAACGGGGCTGGCATATTGCAGCGGCGACACTCGCATGGGATCGCCTTTATAGTTGATTTGGGTGTATTCGTCGCTCACCGTAAACTGGCTGACCAATTCCACCACTTCCCCCATTTTGCGATTGCCCAATCGAATGGCCGTATCGCGGTCAACGGTTAATATGCGGTTCCAGGGAATTTCTTTGATGTCTTCCGAAAAACTCCCTGTTTGCTTGTCAATGAGACGGGTGTAGGCATGGGCATGCAACACTTGGCTGGAACCCAAAAAGCCCACTGCCACCAGAAGCACGGCTGTCGCCACCACACCGGCCAGGACCACAAAAAACTTTTTCCTGGGCACCCAGGTGGTGATGGTTTTTTCCACCGTGGCCACTCGCACAATTTTTTCTTTTTTGGTGAAACCGCCTAAAAAGAGCAGGCCGCCGAACAGCACCGCACCCAGAAGGTACATCCAAAATTGCACTGCCTGGTAATGCAGCGGTGGCAGCCACACATAATAGACCACCGCCAAGACAGCAATGTAAAGGATGATTTTTTTTGCAAGCATTTTTTTCATAGATAAATCCTTTCACAGCACAATTGTACTAATTAATTCATATGAACCATTGTAGCAATGCCACGGCCTGCTGTCAATTGCTCCTGCGATATCCACAAAAAATCCCGCTCCGTAGAGCGGGATAGACCTTATAGATCGTCCACCAGAGCGCTGCTTTTGGCGTAAGCGGTGCTGCGGGCTTCAAAGAAATCGGTTTTAATGAGGTTGGCATTGGCATATTGGCTCACCCACGTCATTGACGGCGGCTCCACATCGTGTCCTTCATAAATGCGGCCAAAGCCCAGATTATCCGAACGTAAATTGCCCAGATATTGAATATAATCGGTGACCATCTCTTTGGTCAAGCCTTCAATGTCGTCGCCAATCACATAATGACCCCAGGCAATTTCCTGCTCGCAGCCTTCGCGAATCATTTCACGGAAGAGGGCCACATTTTCTTCTGTAAAGAGGCCCGGCTCTTCTTCGCGCAGGGCTTTGATGATGTTGCGGAACAGCCAGAGATGGGTGTTTTCATCGCGGTTGATATAGCGAATTTCCTGCACACTGCCGGGCATGCGGTTGTTGCGGCCCAGATTGTAGAAAAACATAAAGCCACTGTAGAAATAAACACCTTCTAGGATGTAATTGCCCATAACGGCACGCATAAAGTTCAAATCGTTGGGTTCTTGCTGAAAATCGTTATAAATATTTCCAATGAAGGTGTTGCGTCTCAGTAAATGCTCATCGTCTTTCCACTGATAGAGCACATCATTGCGTTCTTGGGGCTCGCAAATGGTGTCGAGCATATAGGAATAACTTTGAGAATGAATGGCTTCCTGGAATATTTGAATGGAAAGACAAAGATTCACTTCATTGGCTGTAATATAGCTGGACACATTGGGAATGTTGGAGGTTTGCACCGAATCCAGAAAAATAAGAAACGATAAGATTTTATCGTAAGCCCGCCGCTCTGCCGCCGGCAGACGAGGATAATCTTTGACATCCGTATTCATATTGATTTCTTCAGGAATCCAAAAGTTATTCATGGCCTGGCGGTACCAGCCGCTCACCCAGTCGTATTTCATATTGTTGAAATCGTTTAAGTTGGTGGTGTTGCCACCGATCATGCGGCGACGGGCCAAATCGATATCTCCATTGGGATTAAAAATAGGCCGCTTTTCAATACGCATATTGTTTCTCTCCTTTAGGAGGAGCACACCTCGCACTCTTCCACTTCCAAACTTTTGCTACGAATATAATAAATGGTTTTGACGCCACATTCCCAAGCCTGAATATAAAGATTCAACACTTGACGGAAAGTGAAATCGTTGGTGATATATAAATTCATACTCTGCGCCTGATCGATGTGACGCTGACGCACCCCTGACGCACGCACACTGAACGTCTGGTCCAGAAGATGGGCATTTTTGTAAAACCAAATGGTCTCTGCGGATAGTTCCGGTGCCACACGGGGCATGAGGCCGTTCTTCTTTTCTTCAAAGAAAAAACGATTCATGATGGGATCCACCCCCGCCGAAGTGGCGGCTATAATGGATGTGCTGGATGTCGGCGCAATGGCCATCAGATAGGCATTGCGAAGGCCTGTTTGCGCCACATCGGCACGCAAGGTCTGCCAGCGTGCGCTGTCGTAATCCCGTTTGTCAAAATAGGCGCCGGTTTGCCAGTCGCTTCCTTCAAAGAGAGCATACGCCCCTTTATCGGCGGCAATTTTCTGACTGGCGCGGATGGCGGCAAAATTAATACGCTCAAACACATCATCCACAAACGCAAGGTGGTCTTCACTTTCCCAGGCAATCTGATTTTTAGCCAACATATGATGATAACCGCTCACCCCTAAGCCGATGGGTCGATAACGGCGGTTGTTGATTTCTGCATAAGGCAATGGGAAAAAGTTTAAATCAATGACATTATCCAGCGCACGCACCGCCGATTCCACCACAAAGCCCAGCGCTTCATCGTCGGTTACGTCAATATGGCCCAAAGACAGGCTGGCCAGGTTGCATACCACAAAATCACCGGGACGGGTGACCGTCACCACCACTTTTTCGCCGTCAATTTCCTCAATGCGCTGTTCATCCAACGAAATGGCGCTCATATTTTGAGCAATTTCGGTGCACAGGTTGGAACAATAGATGATGCCCCGATGGCTGTTGGGATTGGCGCGGTTGACAATATCGCGGTTAAAGGTAAACGGTGTGCCCGTCTCCACCGCACTCTTGATAATGAGGCGAATGATGTCTTTAATGGGCATCACACGTTTGGTGATGCGGTGATCGGCCACACAATCCAGATAACGCTCCGTCCATTCGTCGCCAAAGGAATCTTCCAAGGCATAGCCCTTCACCGTTAAAATATCGTGGGGACACATGAGATACCAGTCCCCTTCAATGTTGTCGCGGGCTTGCTGCCAAAAATAGTCCGGGTAGCACACCGCCGGGAACACGTCGTGGGCCTTCATGCGATCATCGCCGTTGTTGGTGCGAAGACCTAAAAATTCCGGCAGATCTTTATGCCACACATCCAGATAAACCGCCACCGCTCCCTGGCGTACCCCCAGCTGATCCACCGCCACCGCTGTATCGTTGGCTAGGCGAATCCAACGGATGACACCGCCGGCGGCACCTTCAAAGCCACGAATGGTTGAACCCAGAGCACGCACTTTGCCAAAATAAAGCCCCATACCACCGCCAAATTTCGACACCTGCGCAAAGTTATCAATGGAGCGATAGATGCCGTCTAAGGAATCGGGCACAGTGTCAATAAAGCAGCTGGAAAGCTGGTGATAGGGTTTGCGCGCATTGGCCAACGTAGGTGTGGCCATGGTCACTTCCAGGCGCGAAAGCATGTCGTAGAAACGGCGCACCCACGTCATGCGTTCGGCCGGTGCCTCCAACATAGCCAGATGAAGCGCAATGCCCAAAAACATCTCCTGCACACTTTCCACCGGTTCACCGGCATGGGTGCGCACCACGTAACGCTTTAAGAGCAAGTCCAAACCCGAATAATTGATGAGCTTGTTGCGGCTTTCATCAATAAAACCTTCCGCCTCTTCAATTTCTTCACGGCTGTAATTCTGTAAAATGAACGCGCCGTAAAGATTTTGATCGGTGAGGTATTCCAGTTTCTCGTAAAAACTGTCCACCCCAAACGCTCTCATGCGTTGGGTCAGCTCCAGAC
>JAEZVS010000095.1 GCA_023443145.1 Bacillota bacterium
ATGCCGCCAGCGTTTGTCCTGAGCCAGGATCAAACTCTCCGTGTTATTTACGTAAGAGCTCTAGCTCATGTTCACTTAATTCGTACGCTTTCTTTGGCTGTTCAATTTTCAAAGAGCTGTCTTGCGACAGCTTGTTTATAATATCATGCCTCTTTTTTCTTGTCAACTGTTTGTTGTAAAAAATTTAAACTTTTTTTGGTTTAAATTGCAAATGCAACGCTCTCTTGAATCCCAATGGCAAACACTCGTTGATAAATGTATCAACGAGTGTTTCGTCGTTCTATGTTTTTTTAAGAAATCCATAGCCTTTGCGTAAAACGACAAGGCTTGAAGATTCTGTTTCATTATCAACAGCATACTTTTAAAGATCAATGAGGTTTTTTCTACGCAGTCTGCTTTTTTCTTTCTAAAGGTATCATTATCGGATAGCGATTTTTGTTCAGCCGATGCAGACAACGCATGTGCAGCAAAAATGTACCGAAAACCATATCAAATTCCCAATGACAGCATCCAGGCCGATTGTAAATGGCATCGGGCTTTTACTTAATACGCAAACCTAAAAAGCGTTTTGTTTTCGAGCCCTTTCAACACGCGTTTTTCTCCAAATCTTCTGCATAAAGTAAAATGGCATAAAAAATCGGCCGATGCCAATAGGCCGCAGCCGATTTTTGCTTTTTTATTATTCGTCTTCATCTATTCTTTCTAAATGAAAGGCATCATGCAACGCTTGCATGGTTCGTTCGCGGGCATCTCCTTCGTCTTTAATGACGCAAGAAATTTTAATTTCTGAGGTGCCGATCATATCAATATTGATGTTGTTTTTATAAAAAACGTCAAACATGCGGGCGGCAATGCCTTTGCCCGACACCATACCTGCGCCCACCGCGGAAATTTTCATCACGTCTTCGTCATATATGACACGTTCATACATAACTTGGTCTTTAATGGAATTGATGACTTTTCTGGTTTTGCGCAGTTCATTTTCGGGCACAGTGAAGGCGATGTCATTTTTGCCGTTTTGCATGGCACTTTGAATGATCAGATCCACATTGACCTGTTCTTCAGCCAGTGCATGAAACACATCGGCCGCCACTCCCGGGCGATCGTCAACGCCAAAGAGAACCACTTTTGCTGTATTTCTATCGCAGGCAATGCCGGTGACAGGGTATTCTTTTTCTAATGCTTCGGGCTTCACGACCAAAGTCCCTCCCTTAGATGTCTCATAGCTGGAACGTACAGAAAGCGGCACTTGATGCACTTTGGCCACTTCCACCGAACGAGGATGCAGAACTTTGGCACCTAAGGCAGCCAATTCCAGCATCTCGTCATAAGAAATCATTTTCAATTTAGATGTGTTTTTTACTATACGCGGATCGGCCGTGTAAATGCCATCCACATCGGTATAAATTTCACATAAATCTGCATGAAGCGCAGCGGCGATAGCCACAGCAGTGGTGTCGGAGCCACCGCGTCCCAAAGTGGTGATTTCACAGTCTTCGGTTTGTCCCTGAAAACCGGCAACGATAACAATACGGCCCTGTCCAAGTTCATTTTTGACACGATCCAAATCGATATGGTGAATGCGTGCTTTGGTGTGGGCTTTATCGGTGAAAATACGCATTTGACCGCCTGTAAGCGATACAGCATCATGTCCCAGATCTTGCAGTGCCATGGCCAGAAGGGCGATGGAGATTTGTTCTCCACAAGAAAGCAGCATATCCATCTCCCGTGGTGACGGATCTGCGGTGATACGGGCCGCGCGATTGGTTAAATCATCGGTAAAGCCGGCAGGCGCAGAGACAACAATTATCATGTCATTTCCGTCTTCTGCGACTGAGGCGACATGTTCTGCTACTGCTTTGATGCGCTCTGTATCTTTAACAGACGTGCCGCCATATTTTTGGACAATTAGGGCCATAATCTCAACTTCCTTTCATTTTCATACAGAGTGGCGCCATCGGTGCGCAAAGCAAGGGACGTCGCCCAACCGCTGTATCCTTGATTCTTTAAGCCGGTTATCAGCTTTTCAGTATCTAAAGCCATTTCAGATAAAAAGAGCATGGCGGAACCGGCACCGCTAACTACGGCAGCCAAGGCGCCCATTTCCATTGCCGCCTCACGGGCTTCAGCCATACCGGGCATCAAAGAGAGTCGATATGGTTCGTGTATGCGATCTTGCATGGCGTCTTTTAAAAGCGGCAAATCACCGCTCATGAAGGCCGCCACCAAAAGCCCCATATGACCAATATTAAAGACACAATCTTCCCGCGAATAAGCTTCAGGCAAGCTTTGTCGTGCCTTAACCGTTTCCAGCTCATAGTTGGGCACCAACACCGTCGCTAAAAGTCCCTCCGGCGGTGCAATGCGATGAATTGCCAACGGTTTAGACAACCCTTGCGCGCCTATCACCACGCCGCCTAAAAGAGCCGGCAATACATTATCGGGATGGCCATCCATCTCCACTGCCAGTGCCAGCACATCGGCTTCACTCATTTGATGGTTACTCATAACTTGAGCAGCACAAAGCCCGGCCACAATGGCTGCCGAACTGGAGCCCAGTCCGCGGGCAAATGGGATGCGGTTGATTGAGTGCATGCACACCGGCACAGGTGGTGTGTTTAAAAATTGAAAGGCTTTTCTATAGGCATACACCAACAGGTTGTCTGTGGGATCTACCTGGCCTGCCCCTTCTCCTTCCACGGTCACGCAAACACCTTCATCGGCAGGTTGCAAAATAACATCGTTGCATAAATCAACGGCCAAGCCAATACAGTCAAATCCAGGTCCCAAATTAGCATTGGTGGCGGGCACCTGAATTTTTATCTGCCCGCTCATCTGAGGTCACCATACACACGGATGATGCTTTCCACCTCATGCACCACTGAAAGGCTTCGTATACGTGCCATGGCTTCCTTGAAGTTTTTCTCCATCACATCATGCGTTATGATCACCAATAGTGCCATGCCCTCATCTTCCACCGGATCTTGAATCACCTGAGCAATACTCACATCCGTATCGCCAAAAGCAGAACCGATTTGTGCCAGAACACCACTGGCATCTTTGACTTTTAAACGCACATAAAAGCGGCTATATACTTCATCAATAGTTAAAATGGGTTTGGGTTCATACGTAATAACCGACACGCGTCCTTCGCAGTGATTGACCATGTTTCGGCAAATATCCACCACATCTCCTACAACGGCACTTGCAGTAGGCAGTTTCCCCGCTCCGCGACCGTAAAACATGGCCTCATCACAAGCGTCTCCCCGCACAAATGCCGCATTAAAGCTGTCGTTCACAGCGGCCAATGGATGATCTTTGCGAATGAGCGCCGGATGAACACGAAGGGCAATTCCATCGCTATGATTGGACGCAATACCCAGAAGTTTCACCACACAGCCCAGCTGATGAGCATATTCAATATCCACCGGTGTGACTTTATTGATCCCTTCAATATAAACATCATCAAAGACAGCAGGCGTATGATAGGCTAAATTTGCTAAAATCGCCACCTTACGCCCCGCATCCAGCCCTTCCACATCTGCAGTGGGATCGGCCTCGGCATATCCCAAGCGGGTGGCCTCTGCCAATGCTTCTTCATATGTCCAACCTTCAGTGGTCATTTTTGACAGAATATAATTGGTTGTGCCGTTCATAATGCCCACAATTTCTTGTATATTGTTGCCGGAAAGACCTTCCATCAGGGGATGAACAATGGGAATAGCCCCCATTGCAGCAGCTTCGAACATGAAATCTTTGTTGTGCGCGCGAGCGGTTTCAAAAACTTCTTGACCGTGAACCGCAATCATGTCTTTATTGGCGCTGACCACATTTTTACCTGCTGCCAACGCTTCCAGAATATAAGTGCGGGCCGGCTCAATGCCGCCCATCACTTCCACTACAATATCCACCTCGGGATCATTAACGATCACCGACCAGTCATTGACGAGTTGTACCGAATCTTTCACCCGTCCCCTATACTTTTCGGGATGGCGCACCATCACATATTTGATGTGTATGTTGCAGCCTGTTTTTGCTTTAAAAAAATCGGACGGCTTTTCTTCTATGACTTCGTAAGTGCCACTCCCCACCGTTCCAAGACCCAATATGGCCACAGTGATGTTTTTATCGTCCATGTTATTTTTCTCCGTATATTTTATAAATTATTTTGACCAATGAGTTCTACACTCAAGACCCCATCGATTTCATAAAGCATTTCTAAAAGCTCTTCTAAATCTTTAAAACCATCTTGAGATTCGAAAGAAATGGTCACCCTTGCAATGCCTTGAATGGGAATGTTTTGATTGATTGTTAAAATATTGGCGCCGGTTTGCGCCACCACGTTTAAGCAATGAGACAGTACACCGCTTTTATGATCCAGGTTTACTTGAATGGTGATGATTTTTTCTTTAATGGCCTCGTAAAAGGGAAAAATGCCTTCGCGATATTTATAAAATGCACTGCGGCTAAGACCCACCCGACGCACCGCTTCGTTAATGGTTAAGGTTGGATATTTGGCCAACAGTTCTTTGGTTTGAGCCGTTTTTAAAATAGCTTCCGGCAAAATCCGTTCGTCTACAATATATCTTTTTTGAATTGTATTGTCCTTCATAAGTCTCCTCATTCGTCTATTATATAGGGATGAAATTCCGCCATGTAAAGATCATATGAAATTGCGCGGATCTTGTCAACCAAGAACCGCGCCATCACCCCCATTTGCTGAAATTCAAAGTTTAAAGCGACTACCCAAGGGCGAGCCGCACCAGACGCGCACCCAGATCCGGATTGCGCACCAGCAAAGGGCCATGAAAATAAGAGCAATAAACGTTGCGATAAATAGCCCCTTCGGTTTGGTCTTCTCCGTTGTTTCCATGCCCCTGAATCACTCGGCCCAATGGTTGTTCATCAGGTCCTAGAAACGTACGTCCGTTGTGATTTTCAAAACCTTTATATGTTGCATGATATGCATCATTTTGGATGACAATATCGCCAATAAATCGATGATTCTTCTGATGGCGTGTCTCATGAGACAAAAGGCCTGCCCCTTCCACATGCTCACCATGAGCGGTTTCATAAAAGCGCCCCAAAAGCTGATAGCCTCCACAGATGGCCAACATAGTCCCGTCGTTTTCAATATACGTTTGAAGGGCATCTTTCTTCATGGAAAGATCACGGGCGATCACCTTTTGTTCATAATCCTGTCCCCCGCCCATAAAAACCAGGTGATAGCGCTCAGGGTCAAATACGTCGTTTAGCGTGACCAAGGTGGTTTCCACCTCATAACCCAAGCAACGTGCCTGATAGGCCAGCATCAACAAATTTCCGTTATCGCCATAGGTGTTTAAAAGATTGCCATATAGATGGCAAATGTGAAAGATAGCCATGAATTAATCGATCCGTCCTTCTTTAAGATGGCCTTGGCTCTTCCAAATTTTACGAAGATCCAAAATTGCCGTATAGGTTGCCAGCACATACACTTTTTGATCAACCATATTCTGAACCAAGTCGGCCAATCGCGTTAAATCGCCTTCACAATACACATCTTCTTGAGCTGCCCCTGCGACTGTTAAGCGGGTTTTTAAGTCCTCAAAACGAATGCCCGATGCGACAATGGGGCGGCCGTGGGTCAAATGCACCAGCTTTTCAAAATCGCCGTCCCAAATCCAGCTGACATCGGTACCGTCGGCGGGCCGATCGTTTAAAAGCATCATCAACGAAAAAGGTTCGTCATCCAACGCCAGCAGTTCAACAATTTGATTGAAACCCACCGGGTTTTTGATAAGATTCAGCACCACCTCACGACCGGCAATAGAAAGCTTTTCTTGACGGCCAAACACACCGCGGGCATTGTCAAACCCTAAGCGAATAGCGGCATCCGAAAAACCGAAATGTTTGGCCACGGCATAAGCCGCCAAAGCATTGTAAATATTATAAATCCCGCCCACCGGAATATGATAGCGGGTGCCGTCCAAGTAAAAGGTGGACGCTTCGGGGGTCAAGGCTTCAATGCCGCTCATGCGCCAATCCAAATGATGCCGTTTTAAGCCGCAGTGCGGGCAAAAATATTTACCCAGATTGCTGTACACATTGAACCGATAGTGCAGCACATTGTCACATTGAGGACAAAGCACACCGTCGGTATTGTAGTGTGCCAGTTCATCCCCATCCGACAGATGGTCAAAACCAAAACGGCGCACTTGATTGGGTAAAGACGGTTCATGAAAAAGAGGCAGGTCACCGTTACAGATGATGGTCGCCTTTGGTGCCAAACGGGCACCGTCCAGCATCATTTGCCAAGTGCTGTAAATTTCCCCATAGCGGTCCATTTGATCACGAAAGACGTTGGTGAATAATATCACTTCCACATCAATATGAGCGGTAACATATTTTAACGTGGCTTCATCAACTTCCAAAACCGCAAACCGACTGCCTTTGCTTTCTTTAGCGCTGAGAAAGCAAGACACCACCCCTTGCAACATATTGGCGCCACTGGGATTGGTGAGCACCGTTTTAAAATGGGTACGGAAAATTTCAGTGATGAGGGCGGTGGTTTGGGTTTTGCCATTGGTGCCCGTCACCACAATCACACGATAATTTTTTGAAAGGGACTTTAAAATTTCCGGCGACAGACCCATGGCCACCTTACCCGGCAAGCTGCTTCCTTCCCGTCCTGTGAGGTTAAGGGCCAATTTCGTGGCCTGGCCTGCCTTTTTTGCCAATGCAGCACGTATACTCATCACGCCACCTCCTCTGACCGGTTGGTCTGCCCTAAAGCATCGGCCACCAAGGCTTGACACTGTCGCGCCAAGGCCCCTGATTCCATGTCGGCAATTTCATTCGGTGACATCGCCGGAAAGAAAATCAATTTTACGGTGCAGGGGGTGAATGTTTTTCGATCGGTGGGCATCACCTGATGACTGCCGTCAATGGCAAAGGGCACCACGGCACTTTGTGAACGCTGTGCGATTTTCATAACGCCTGCTTTAAATTCGCCTAAAGTGCCATCTTTGCTCCGGGTGCCTTCAGGAAAAACCACCAATCCATGAGGATGCCTCTTCAAAATGTTGATGGCCTCAATAATGGCCGCCAACGCTTTGCGTGTTTCCCCACGCACGATATAGACCGAATCCAGGCCTTTAATCCAACGTGAAAGCAGCGGCACTTTCTTCAACTCTTCCTTAGCCACAAAACCGGTGGGACGTGTTATCTGTGACAATAAAATGGGAATATCGAAAAAACTCTGGTGATTCCCTATAAAAAGCACCGATCCATCATTGGGGATGTGTTCAATTCCCTCCACTTCCAACTGAACGCCGGCCAAAGAAACAATGGTGCCGGCAAACCAATGCACCAACGTATGCATTTTATTCATCGCATAGCAATAATCCGATACACGTTTGCGTTGACTCCAAAAAACCAACGGCAGCGCACCGCTCATAACTAAGACTGCCCATACATATACCACAGTTGCTCTTATATATCTCATAAAACCTCACATTTATGCTTTGAAACCGTCTTTCAACGATACTGTTTCATTGAAAACCGGGGCTTCAGGGGTGGTATAGCGTCTATCCAAACAAAAATAACCTTTGCGCAGAAATTGATAAACAATACCCGGTTGTGCATCTTTTAGCACCGGTTCCAGTTTAACACCCGGCAGAACAGTCAAGGAATCGGAGTTGAATCGCTCGGTTATATCGGCAGAAGGATCCGCATCTTCTTGCAAGAGGTTTGAAAATAAGCGCACCTCCGCATCCACGGCATGACCAGCCTCCACCCAATGGAGTGTCCCTTTTACTTTCCGATCGGCATCGGGCATGCCGCTTTTGGTTTGAGGATCATAGCTACATAACACCTCAATAACTTCACCGGTTTGCGGATCTTTTATAAAATCATCGCAGCGAATGATGTAAGCGTGTTTCAAACGTACTTCTTTCCCCGGCTTCAAGCGATGATATTTTTTGTTGGCCTCTTCTCGAAAATCTTCCTGCTCAATATAAAGATTTTTGCCAAAAGGTATTTCGTAGGTGCCTGCAGAGGGATCGTTGGGATTGACATCACCAATGAGCCATTCAATTTGATCTTCAGGATAATTGGTAATGGTCAGTTTTAACGGTCGCAAGACAGCCATGGCGCGCGGCGCTCTCCGATTAAGGTCTTCACGGAGACAATGGGTGAGGTATTCAGCCTCCACCAGACTGTTCGTTTTGGCAACACCGATGCGTCCGCAGAAATCTTTTAAGGCCTCCGGCGTATACCCCCGACGGCGAAGCCCTGAAATGGTGGGTAAGCGAGGATCATCCCAACCATCCACCAAGCCTTCATCCACCAGTTTTTTCAATTTGCGCTTTGAAGTCATCGTATTTTCAATTTCCAGGCGGGCAAATTCAATTTGTTGCGGTCGGCTTTTCAACTCAGGTTCATCTTTTAAATGTTCGATAAACCAAATGTACAAAGGCCGATGGTCTTCAAATTCCAATGTACAAATAGAATGGGTGATGCCTTCTATGGCATCTTCTAAGGGATGGGCATAGTCATACATCGGATAAATGCACCAGGTATCTCCGCTTCGATGGTGACTCATATGGCTGATGCGATAAAGCACGGGATCACGCATATTCATATTCGGAGACGACATGTCGATTTTGGCGCGGAGAACTTTCTCTCCGTCGGCAAATTCACCGGATTTCATCGCTCGAAAAAGCGTCAGATTTTCTTCCACACTGCGATTGCGATACGGGCTTTCCACTCCGGGTTCCGTGAGAGTGCCTCGAGTGGTGCGTATGGTATCGGCATCCTGATCATCCACGTAAGCCAGGCCCTGCTCAATAAGACATTCTGCCAAGCGGTAAAAGGCCGGGAAGTAATCGGATGCATAGCGCACATCTCCATCCCATTCACCGCCCAGCCACCGCACATTATCAATGATGGCCTGTACATATTCGTCTTCTTCTTTAGCGGGATTGGTATCGTCAAAGCGCAAATTGCAACGGCCCTCGTATTTTTCAGCCAAGCCGAAGTTTAGAAAAATAGACTTGGCGTGGCCGATATGCAAATAACCGTTGGGTTCGGGCGGAAAACGAGTGTAAATCTCACCCATGCCCGCTTGCAAATCTCTATTGATGATGTTTTCTATAAAGTTTGTTCCGATGGATTTTTCGTTGTTTTTTTCATCCATTCTTATGCTACACCTCTGCTCATCTAAATTTTTCGGATTATTTTAAGCCCAACCAACTTTTTACTTGGGCAAAAAATCCCGTTTTTTTCTGTTCTTCTGCCAAGGCAGATGATTCTGCCTGAGTAGCCCAATCTTGGCTTTTGGCTTTAAAGTAATCAAATAGTTCCTGTTGTGAATCAATGGCGCGTTCATCAATATTGGGATAAAGCCGTTCGTATCGGCCATCGGTCAGCATAATCCGGGCCAGCATATTGTCTTTATCTAAAATATCTAATATATCTTTAATCGTTTGAATGACTGCCGGATCCAGCACCTGCACCGCCACTTCAACACGATAGACCAAATTTCTGGTCATCCAATCTGCCGAACCAATAAAAATTTTCTCACGCTCACCTATGCCAAATAGATAAATGCGCGGATGCTCTAAGAAGCGGCCCACCATACTTTTAACAGTAATGTTTTCAGTATATCCCGGCACACCTGCCCGCAGACAACAAATGCCTCGTACAAACAGTTGAATTTTCACGCCGGCTTGAGATGCCTCAATCAGTTTATCGATGATGTCTCGATGACTCAAGCCATTCATTTTTAACAAAATACGAGCCTCTTCCCCGGCTTGGGCATGTCGAATTTCTTCATCAATAAGTTCTTCAAAACGGCTTTTCATCTGAAGAGGAGCCACCAGGAGATATTGACTTTTTTCGACAAACTCGTTAATTGAAAGAGATTGAAAAACGCGCATGGCCTCTGTGCCAATGGCCTGATTTTTAGTAATCAGACAAAAATCCGTATATTGCCGTGCTGTTTTTTCATTGTAGTTGCCGGTGCCTACTTGCGTAATATAGCTCACATCATTACCTTTACGCACCGTAATGACGCAAAGTTTAGAGTGAACCTTATATTTTTCCATGCCGTAAATTACATTACATCCTGCTTCTTCCAACCGTTTTGACCAAATAATGTTATGTTCTTCATCAAAGCGGGCTTTTAATTCTACCAAAACCAATACATCTTTGCCATTTTCTGCAGCTTTAATCAGTGCCTGTGCCACCTTACTGCCACTGGCAATGCGATAAAGTGTGATTTTAATGGACCGCACTTCCGGATTGACAGCAGCTTCATCAAGCAAGTCCAGGAAGGTTTTCATGGCATGATAAGGATAGGCCAAAAAGATGTCTCCGTTGGCATCCAGCTTTTGCATGATGGAATCACCCGGATGTATGCCGGCCGGCATGACTTGAGCAAATGGTTTATAACTCAATTCCGGATAAAAATCACTCAGTTCGCCGGTTAATCCGAAAATATAATTTAATGATGGCGGTAAATGGTCTTGTACCATCA
>JAEZVS010000129.1 GCA_023443145.1 Bacillota bacterium
GGACCACAGATTTATTTTGATTGAAAAGCTGTTCTTTTAAAAGCGGCATGATGTCAATTTGCGCCAGATAAAATAAGACGTTGTTGCCCCAGCCGGTGCGTTGGGTTTTTACCCAATAAACCATCTCTGGATCATCGGGAGAGATGAACGTTTCTAAGAGCGCGGCGCCGTTTTTGAGACTTTCGTTCGTAAAATTCAGTTCTCGGGCCAACGCTTCCAAATCGGGCGCATCTTGGATGCGGCGCTGCAGCTTGGTCATGAGGGTGATGTTTTGGCGCAGATGGGAGAGCAAGGTTTCTAATTGCTTGGTGTAATTTTGCCACCATTCGCTCTGGCGAATTTTCTTTGTGATGCGCCGCTCACCAATATGGTCCAATTCTTTGATGTTGATGGCGATGTTGATGGCGTCTTCGAAAAGAAGGGCAGCTTCATTGGCGGCGCTTTGGGCTTCA
This sequence comes from Bacillota bacterium, assembly GCA_023443145.1. GTDB lineage: Bacteria > Bacillota > Peptococcia > Peptococcales > Peptococcaceae > Peptococcus. The sequence goes on from JAEZVS010000129.1 coordinate 453, forward strand.
GAAAGAAGGCGGTCAATATCGGCCGGATCCAGCGAGATATCATCCGATTTGGCCACTTGTGACTGAATGCGACGAAAGAGCCCGCCGCTTCGGGCAAGACCATTCAGATTTTTGCGGATGAGTTCAAAATCCAGTTCGTCGGTGAATTGACGGCTGGCTTCGTCTTCGAGATGATGGGCCTCATCGATGATGAGGTGGGAAAATTGCGGAAGCACGCCGCCGTCTCGACGCGCGTTTTGCAGAAGGAGAGAATGGTTTACGATCAGGAGATTGCTTTTTTCGGCCCGGTTGCGACTGGCAAAATAGTAACATTCGTTGTAGTGCGGGCATCGGCCGCCGAAACAGGTGTCAGCGGTGGCAGCGATGTTTTGCCAAAATTGATGCTCCATTTTATTTAAATTAAGACGCTCCCGATCTCCGGTGTCATCATGACTCAGCCAATAAAAGAGCGAGGCATAAAAAAGCCGTTCGTTTTTGCTGAAGTTTTGACTTTGGCGCACAAGGGATGTAAAGCGGCGCAGACACAAATAATTGTTGCGCCCTTTAACAATGGTGGCTCGAAAAGGATGACGGAGCAGTCGGCTTAAAAACGGAATATCCTGATGGTAGATGCGTTCCTGCAAGGTGATGGTGGCGGTTGACACAATGACGCGGCAGTCGTTTTCATAGCCCCATAGCAGTGCCGGCAACAAATAGGCGAAAGTTTTTCCGGTGCCGGTGCCGGCTTCAATAATGGCGTGGCGTTCCGTTTCGAAGGCTTCCATAATTGTCTGCAGCATTTCCTTCTGCTGAGGGCGGGCTTCATAGGCCTCGTGACCGCCTGCCAACACGCCGTTCGGAGCAAAAAACTGTGGTGCCTCGTGGAAGTTCAGGCAGGGGAGGTCATCCCATGAGGGTGTGTCGGTGTTTTCTTCCACTTTAGATGATTCCCAAAGACCGGAGGCCAAGGCAAAGGTGGTTAAGATCTCACCCTCTACGGAGTCGGCTTCTTTAAAAAGGACGGCCATTTGGGAGAGGACAAAAGGATCGGTGCGCTGCGCCATCTGCACGAGACGGAGCGCCACATCGGCGCAAACCAAGGCATCATTCATGGCGCGGTGATGGGCGGGATCATTGATGTTCAAGTGGCCGGCGATGGCCGATAATTTGTAGCTGGTCAGACTGGGCAATAAGAGCTTGGCCAGATCGTGTGTATCGAGCCAGCGATTGGGCAGGGTTTCGCCCAGCTCAAATTCAAGGCGACCGCGATCAAAGTTGGTGTTGTGTGCCACTAAGAGACGGCCTTCGATGAATCGGCGGACGTCAGGCTCGATGTCTTTCCAGCCGGGTGCGTTCTCTACCATGCGATTGGTGATGCCGGTTAGTTGGGTAATGTCTCTGGGGATGGCTTGCGGCGGGCGCACAAAGGATTGGAATCGGTCAATAATTTTTCCGCCGTTGACGGATACCAATGCAATTTCAATGATGGAGGCGTCTTTTTCCAGCCCCGTGGTCTCCACATCAATGGCCACGAAGCGATCAAAAGCGGCGCTCATTCGATGACCCAGCTGGAGAGATAGTCGGCCTGCTCGGGAGTGAGCCGGTCTATGGCGACATTTAACGCATCGAGCTTCATTTGGGCCACCTGTTGATCGGTGGCGTCATCCACGGCATAAAGCCCGGGTACCGGTTGTTCGCTTAACAAGCGCTCTAAACTCATGATCTGCAGAGCAAAGGTCAGATCCATAATTTCTGCGGGATGGCCATTGCCGCAGGCCAAATTGACCAGGCGTCCTTCTCCTAATAAATGTACTGTGCGCCCTTCCGAGATTTGGAAGGCGGTGATGTTGGGCTTCACTTCACGAAAATGGGGATCCATCCGGCGTAAAGCCTCAACATTAATCTCTAAATCGAAGTGGCCGGCGTTGGCCAGGAGCACGCCGTCTTTCATCAGACGAAGCGCGCCTTCATCAATGACGTGGCGGTTGCCGGTTACGGTGATGAACAGATCGCCCAGCGAAGCGGCTTTCTCAATAGGCATCACACGGTAGCCGTCCATTAAGGCCTCGACGGCTTTTATGGGATCCACCTCCGTGACGATGACAGAGGCGCCCAAGCCTTTGGCACGCATGGCCACCCCTTTGCCGCACCAGCCGTATCCGACCACGACGACCGTTTTTCCGGCGACCACCAGATTGGTGGTTTGCATGATGGCATTCCATACCGATTCGCCGGTGCCGTAGCGGTTGTCGAAAAGATGCTTCATTTGCGCGTTATTCACCGCCACCATGGGACAACGCAGCGTGCCTTCTTTATCCATGGCGTTCAGGCGCACAATGCCGGTGGTGGTTTCTTCGGCGCCCCCGATGATGGCGGTCAACCGATCGGCATGATGTTCGTGTAAATGGGCAGTGAAGTCGCCGCCGTCATCGATAAATAGATCCGGGGCAAAGGCTGCCAGTTTTTCAATATATTGGTGGTACTCTTCCGGGCCGGCACCGTGACGTGCAAAGGCGGTGATGCCGCCGTGCACCAGCGCTGCCACCACATCATCCTGTGTGGAAAGCGGATTGGACCCGGCAACAGCCACTTCGGCACCGCCGGCCTGAAAGACCTGTGCCATATAGGCCGTCTTGGCCTCAAGATGCAGGCAAATGGCCACTTTTTTGCCTAGGAAGGGTTTTGTCTGTAGGAATTTTTCTTCCAGCTGATTTAAGATGGGCATGTGGCGTTTCACCCAATTGATTTTTTCTTGTCCCGATGGAAAGGCCTCGGGTGCGGCGATGATGCTTTCCATAAAAAAAGCCCCTTTCAGAATGGTCGTATACGGTCATTATAAAGAGAAAAAATATGATGCGCAAGCAATGCTTGAGTCGCACAACAAGAACATGGTAAAATTAAACAACGAGGGGCTATCAGATTTGCAAACCAAATGCCGCCCTCAGGAGGACCAACATGATTGGGAAACATTTATTGTCCATCGATGAATTGGACAAACAAGACATCTTAGATATTTTTGAACGAGCGAGACACATGCGTGATCGTTTGTCGTCGCCGCAGAAAAAACGCAACGACTTGTCCGGGCGTTCGGTGGTGAACCTCTTTTATGAAAACAGCACGCGGACGCGCACCTCATTTGAATTGGCGGCAAAGTATCTGGACGCTGATGTGGTTAATATTGTAGCGGCGTCTTCCAGCGTGCAAAAGGGAGAGTCGCTGAAAGACACCGGCATCACCTTGGACCGGCTTCATCCGGATGTGATTGTGATGCGCCATCCTTCCAGCGGTGCGCACCGCATTTTGGCGGCCCACGTGAATGCCCACGTCATTAACGGTGGAGACGGCCTGCATGCCCATCCCACGCAAGCCCTTTTGGATGGGTTGACCATAGCCGACTATAAATCTTTTGAGGGCTTGAATGTGGCCATTGTTGGAGATATTCTTCATTCTCGGGTGGCGCGTTCCAATATGGTGATGTTGGAAAAACTGGGGGCAAACGTGCGCGTTGCCGGGCCCAACACCCTGATGCCTTCTCATGTGGCCAATTACGGTGTGACGGTGGCCGGTTCCATGGAAGAAGCGGTTGCAGACGTGGACGTGGTGATGATGTTGCGCATTCAGCTGGAACGTCAGCGCGTCGGTCAGTTTCCGTCGGTGGAAGAATATGCCCATTTCTATGAACTCAATGCGCAGCGTTTGGCGTTGGCCAAGCCTGATGCCATTGTGCTGCATCCGGGACCCATCAATCGCGGGGTGGAAATTTCCCCTCAAGTGGCGGATGGCCCCCAATCAAAAATCAACGAGCAAGTGACCAATGGGTTGGCGGTGCGCATGGCGCTCTTAAGCCTATTGTGCAAGGAGGATCATTATGCTATTACGTAACGGCCACTTGGTGGATCCGTCTCAAGCCATTGACGGCGTCACCGATATTCGCATCGAAGACGAACTTATTTTGGAAGTGGGCCCCGATTTGCCTCTTATTGAGGGAGAAGATGTGCTGGAGTTGAACGGGCTCTATGTAGTGCCCGGTCTCATAGATACGCATGTGCATTTTCGTGACCCCGGCAATGAAGACTCTGAAGATATGGAAAGCGGCGCGAAGGCCGCCATTCACGGAGGCTTTACGACGGTGGTGGCCATGCCCAACACGCGTCCTGTTATTGATTCTGTGCCGCTGGCCACGTATATTATGGAACGTTCTCGAGCTGTGGGTTTGGCCGATGTGCTTCCCACCGCTGCAATTACGAAAGGCGAGTTGGGTGAAGAAATCACCGAGATGGGTCTTCTGCATCAGGCGGGGGTCATCGCTTTTACGGAAGACGGCAAATCGGTGGCCAGTGCCGGCGTTATGCGCAAAGCCATGGACTATGGCAAACAGTTTGACGTGCTCTTTATGGACCACTGTGAAGACTTGTCTCTTCGCGGACGAGGGGTGATGAACGAAGGCGCGCTGGCCACTGAAATGGGCTTGTTTGGAGCCCCGGCCGCAGCCGAAGACTTGATCATCATGCGTGATATTATGTTGGCTCGTCTTACCGGTGCCCGCTTGCACATTCAGCATCTGTCGACGGCGACAGGGTTGGAAATGGTACGACAAGCAAAAGCGGAAGGACTTCCGGTGAGCTGTGAGGTGACACCCCACCACCTTTTTCTAACGGAAGAAGCGGTGCGCGGTTACAACACGGCAGCCAAAGTGGCACCGCCCTTGCGGACCAAAGCCGATAACAATGCCCTTATCGCCGGCTTGAAAGATGGCACGGTGGACTGTGTGGGCACAGACCACGCCCCTCACGCTGCAGCGTTTAAAGACTGCGAGTTCGATAAAGCCGCGCCGGGCATCTCTTCCATTGAAGTGGCTTTTCCCCTTATTTGGACACATCTGGTGGAAAGCGGACGCTTCAGCTTGGCGGAAGTGGTGAACTTTATGAGTACCCGTCCGGCTCAGTTGTTGCGCCTTGAGCGCGGAAGCTTGGCGCCGGGGCGTTGCGCAGATATTTTGATTTTTGATCCGGATACGGAAAAAATAGTGAGCACCGACGATTTTTACAGTAAAGGCAAAAATTGTCCTTACGTCGGTGAAAAACTGGCCGGTTGGCCGCGTTTTGTATTTCGCGCCGGCAGACTGGTTTTAAATGAAGGCGTGGTGCAGGTCTAAAGAAAGGCCCGGTGTTGACGCACAAAGGCGGCAACATAAACGTCTGTCAGATGTGCGGGTTAGAGAGGGGTGAGGCGCATGGAATGTGCGCAGAGAACGATTCATCGGGTGGAGACTTGGAGTGAGCGGGAGGCGCTCCTTTGGGTGGATGCCCCTGATATGGCAGCTCAGGCGAAGCCCGGGCAGTTTGTGATGGTACAAAGTGTGCCGGCCTCTACGTTTTTGAAGAAAGCCATCAGCATCCACGGGGTGCAGGAGAACCTTCTAGGTCTGGCGGTGCAGAAAGTGGGTCCGGGCACAGAGGCGTTGACGGCGCTTTCGCCGGGAGATAAGGTTTCGCTGATCGGACCGCTGGGCAACGGCTTCACATTGCCGGAAACACCGTCGCGCCTATTGATGGTGGCAGGCGGCATCGGAAAGGCGCCTTTTCGCATGCTGGCTGAACACGCATTAGAGAAAGGTCACGAGGTGGTCTTGGTGGCGGGCGGCCGGGATGAGGCGGCATTGGCCGGACTTGAATGGGCAGATGATTTGGGCGTTTCGATGCGTTTGGCTACGGAAGACGGCTCTTTGGGCCATAGAGGCTTTGTGACAGATCTCATGACAGATGCGGCTGATTTCTCCGTTCTCTATGCCTGTGGCCCCACACCTATGTTGCGTGCGGTGCAGCAGCTGGCATTGGCAAAGGATCGACCATGTGAGTTGTCTCTGGAAGGAAAGATGGCTTGCGGTGTGGGGGTATGTCTGGGCTGCACGGTGGCACGTGCAAACGGAGATGCCCCTTATCTCAAGGTGTGCACCGACGGCCCGGTCTTTTTAGCGGAGGAGGTGCGGCTCTAATGGTGGATATGCGAATCCCTTTTTGCGGTCTGACCTTTAAAAATCCGGTATCGACGGCTTCGGGCACCTATGGCTTTGCCTTGGAATATGAACGGCTCATAAATGTGGGCATGTTGGGCTCAGTCACGACAAAAGGACTGACACCGCTGGCGCGTAAAGGAAATGCCGGCGTGCGCATTATGGAAACACCTGCGGGCATGCTCAACTGCATCGGCTTGGAAAACCCCGGGGTGGATGCCTTCATCGCCGACATATTGCCGCAAATGCGAGAATCTTTGGCGCCGAGTGATACGAAAATCATTGCCAACATCAGTGGCGATTCGGTGGATGACTATGCCTTGATGGCCGATAAATTGTCTCGGGCCGAAGGGGTGGCCCTTTTAGAAGTGAACATTTCCTGTCCCAATGTGAAAGCGGGGGGAATGGCTTTCGGTACCGATTGTATTCAGGCGGCAGAAGTGTGTCGGGCGGTGAAACGCTATGCGGCACAACCGGTGGTGATGAAGTTGTCGCCGAATGTGAGCGACGTGGCTTTAATCGCCCGCTCTTTGGAAGAGGCGGGCGCTGATGCGCTCTCTCTCATCAACACGCTTTTGGGTATGGCCATTGATGTTGAGCGCCGGGCGCCTGTTTTGGGCAATGTAACCGGCGGTTTGTCCGGTCCGGCGGTACGGCCCATAGGGGTGCGTATGGTGTGGCAAGCGGCACAGGCCACATCCATTCCTATTTTGGGCATGGGTGGTATTGCCAATGGTCGGGATGCGTTGGAATATATTTTGGCCGGCGCTTCATTGGTGGCGGTGGGCGCTGCAAATTTCCCCAATCCGTGGGCGCCTGTGGAGATTTTACAGGAGATTGAAGATTACTGCATCCGCCATCAAGTGGCGCGCGTCTCCGATCTTATCGGTGCAGCGCATAGAAAGGAGATGCCATGATTTCAGAAGTGATTGTGGCGCTGGACACCACCGGCGAAGAAAAGGCCCTGTCTTATGTGACGGCCATAGGGCCGGATATTCGTTGGTATAAGGTGGGCTTGGAGCTTTTTTTAAACAGCCGCGGCCATATTGTCGATCGGCTTAAAGCGCTGGATAAAAAAGTGTTTCTTGATTTAAAATTTCACGATATACCCAATACCGTGGCAGAAGCGGCGCGGTGGGCCGGCACCTTAGGTGTGGATCTCTTTAATGTGCATGCCATCGGCGGTTTGGACATGATGCGCCGTGCCCATGAAGCGGCGCGGGAAGGGGCCTTGGCCGAAGGTATGGGAGAGCCGTCTCTCATTGCAGTGACCATTCTCACCTCGATGGACGAAGAGCGTCTGGCACAAGTGGGCGTTAGAGGACCTATGGATGAGGCGGTGTCTCGCCTGGCGGCGCTTACGGCGCAAGCAGGCTTGGACGGTGTGGTCTGTGCGTCTAAAGAAGTGCCTGCCATTCATGCCGCTCACGGGAAACATTTTCTCACAGTATGCCCGGGCATTCGTCCCGAATGGGCAGCGGCAGGAGACCAAAAGCGCATTGTGACACCGCAGGAAGCTCAAGCATTGGGCGTGAGTCACATGGTCATCGGTCGGCCCATAACCAAAGCGGCGGATCCGGCTCAAGCTGCGGCCCGTATATTGGCGGAGCTGCAAGGAAACATGGCGTCATAAGTAAGGAGACAACACATGACAGAGCAAGACATTTTACAAATATTAGAAGATACCGGCGCCTATCAACAGGGGCATTTTAAGTTGAGTTCGGGGTTGCACAGCAATGTGTATGTGCAGTGTTCTCAACTGCTGATGCATCCCCAACTGGCAGAACAAATCTGTCGGGGGGTGGCGGATTTATGGCGGGATGTATCTATTGATATGGTGGTGGGACCAGCCATTGGCGGCATTCTGGTGGCCTATGAGGTGGGGCGCGCACTACAAGTGCCCACCATTTTTGCAGAACGTCAAGACGGTGTGATGACCCTGCGCCGCGGTTTTGCCGGCCATATGACACCGGGTCTGCGCTGTTTGGTGACAGAAGATGTGCTCACCACCGGCGGATCGGCACAAGAAGTGGTGGCCCTTTTACAGGAAGCGGGCGCCACAGTGGTGGGGGCAACGTCCATCATCGACCGCACAGCCGGCAATGTGGTGAAGCTGACGGTGCCGCACCGTTCTCTTATTAAGGTCAACGCCCAAACTTTTGAACCGGAGCATTGCCCGCTGTGCACCGACGGCGTGCCCATGATAAAACCGGGCAGCCGTCCCGATAAAAAATAAAATAAATGCATATAACGGAAGAAAAAGCCGAGCGTGCGCTCTTGGTCTTTATGCTGCAAGAAGACGAGGCATCTTTTGATGATAAGCGTGAGGAGCTTTACGCCCTCTCCCGGACGGCAGGTTTGACGGTGACGGGCGAAGTCAGCCAGCGTTGCCGAGGTGCTCAGCGCCGTTTGGGACGCGGAAAACAAGAAGAGGTGCGCATGCAGGCGGCCGCCGATGATGTGGATGTGGTGGTGTTCAATGAAGCGCTAAGCCCTTCAGACACACGGCGCTATGAAGAACGATTGGGCACGAAGGTCATCGATCGTTCGGCACTTATTTTGGATATTTTTGCTCAACGGGCCCGCACACGCGAAGGGAAGCTGCAAGTGGAGATGGCCCAACTTTCCTGGTTGCTGCCGCGCCTTTCAGGGGAAGGCGTAGGACTGTCTCGATTGGGGGGCGGGATCGGCACGCGCGGTCCCGGTGAGCGTAAGCTGGAAACAGACCGGCGGCATATTCGCCGACGCCTTCATCATGTCAAAGAGGCGTTGACAGAGGTGAGCAAAGAACGTAAGGTGCAGCGCGCGGCGCGTTCGCGCCTGAATATACCCTCGGTCTCGCTGGTGGGATATACCAATGCAGGTAAAAGCTCGCTTTTAAATGCCCTTTCTCAAAGTGAAATCTATGTGGCCGATCAACTCTTTGCCACATTGGACCCCACCACCCGCCGTGTGCGGCTGGGTGTGGGTCTGGAGTGTTTTATCAGCGATACCGTCGGCTTTATCCGCGATCTGCCGCCCCAGCTGGCCATTGCATTTAAAGCCACTCTGGAAGTGTTGGAGGAGACCGACTTGTTGCTTCATGTGGTCGATGTCAGTGTATCGGGCTTTGAAGAACGCATTCAAACGGTGGATCGCTTTTTAGATGAACTGGGGCTTTCATCCTGTCCGAGACTTTACGTGTTCAATAAATGCGACTTGTTGGATGAAAAGCCGTTGTTGCCGCAGCCTTTGGCACAAGAACCCCATGTTTGGTCTTCGACGCATCAGCCTGACGGCACCGTTCTTTTAGAAGAAGCCATGGTCCGTCTTCTGGCAGATCGCTTTTTTTCAGAAAGGGTTTGTCTGGCTCATGATGATCCTGAAAGCGGTGCACTTTTGGCCAAAGCCTACGCTTTGGGCGAGGTGGATAAACTCACCACCGATGAGCGGAGCACTTGTTTTCAACTGACGGGCCCACGCCATGTTCTGTGGCCTCTCTTTACATCCCGTGTGGTGTTGGATGCAGCCGATCATGACAGTTATGAGGAAAGGATATAGAGTGAACGAACAGTTTTATCGCGAATTGATGCAGTTGGTGCCGTTGACCGATGTCGATTGTCGCCGTATTGATGAGGCGCAATTGCAGATTGCTCCCAAGTTGGCTCAAATTAAAGACCGAACAGCGGCAGCGCAGCTGCGTGTGTTGCATGCCTTCCAGAAGCACCAGGTGGCCGACTTTCATCTCCATGGCTCAACCGGTTATGGATATGGAGACAGCGGCCGCAGCAAATTAGAAGAAGTATGGGCTGAGATTTTTCAGGGTGAGGCGGCTTTGGTGCGCGGGCACATGGTGAGCGGCACCCACGCCATCGCCACGGTGCTGTTTGGTCTATTGCTCCCCGGAGATGAACTGCTCTCGGTGAGCGGTGCTCCCTATGATACTTTGCAGACCATCATCGGCGATGCCGGCAATGAGCCGGGCACATTAAAAGCACTCGGGGTGCGCCATCAGGTGGTGAATCTAACCGACCGGGATGATTTCGACGATGAAGCCATTTTAGCAGCATTGACACCCAAGACACGTATGGTGGCCATTCAGCGCTCTCGAGGCTATCAATGGCGACAAAGCCTCAGTCTTAATAAAATTGGCCGCATCTGTCGATTGATTCACGAGGCCCGTCCTGATATGATTGTTTTTGTAGACAACTGTTATGGCGAGTTTGTGGAAGAGTGCGAGCCTTTGTCCGTGGGTGCAGACATCATCGCCGGATCTTTGATAAAAAACCCCGGTGGCGGTTTGGCGCCGCGTGGCGGTTATGTGGTGGGGCGTGAAGATCTGGTGCATCAGGCGGCCACACGACTGACCGCGCCCGGCATCGCGCGGGATGTGGGCGCGTCGCTTGATTTTAACCGGCCGGCGTTTCAGGGCCTTTTTATGGCGCCCCTCATTGTGGAACAAGCACTCTCCGGTGCGGTGTTTGCGGCTGCCCTTCTGGAAAGTGCGGGCCTTGTCGTTTCGCCGAGACCGTTGGATGATCGCAGCGACATTATTCAGGCCATCCGTTTTGAAACGTCGGAGCGCCTCTTGCGTTTCGCCGAAGGCATTCAGATGGCTTCGCCGCTGGAAAGTTATGTGAAGCCGGTGGCCTCTGCACTGCCGGGATATGACGATGCGGTGGTCATGGCCGGCGGCACATTTACACAGGGCTCGTCTATTGAATTGTCCTGTGATGGGCCGATGCGCCCGCCGTATATTGGGTATTTACAAGGTGGACTCTCATATGCACATGTGGTGGCGGCGGTCACCATGGCGTTGAAACGAATGGAGGGATAACATGGATGTGTATGCCTGGATATTGATACTGGTTCTTTTCTTAGGGGTCATCGGCACTTTTGTACCCATGGTGCCCGGTATGTGGCTTATTTTTGCTTCGCTTTTGATCTATGGCTTTTTTGATCACTGGACGGCCTATTCGTTCTGGTTTGTGCTGGTGGTGCTGATTTTAACCATTGTCTCATCCTTTTTGGATTATGGTGGCGCCATGATTGGAGCCAAAAAGTTCGGAGCTTCCAATATGGCAACCTTCGGGGCCATTATCGGTTCGGTGGTTGGCGGTTTGCTGTTTCAGCTGCCGGGTACCATTTTAGGCGGTATTTTCGGGTCGGTTCTGGCAGAATTTAAGCGCCAGCGTTCTTTGCCCCATTCATTGCGGGCTGCAGCCGGATCCATTATTGGTGTGGCCATCGGTTCCAGCGTGCAATTGGTGATGGCTCTTTGTGTGACCATTTACGCCATTTTACGCTTGAGAGGTGTGGCCTGATGTGTGCGCCAAAGCGTGTGATGCTTCTTTTTGGAGGTGTTTCTGAAGAATATGACATCTCTTGTATGTCCGCTCAAAATATTTTGCGAGGCTTAGAAGAAGCCGGGCACATTGTCTGTCCGGTGGGTATTGCCCGCAACGGCCGCTGGTTCGCTCCAGTGAATGCCGAACACATCATCCGCTTTGATCCTGAAACATCAGGTGTACAAGAAGTCAGCATGTTGCCCAAGCCGGGCAGCGCTCTCTTCCGCCTATCAGACGGTGCTGAAATATTTCAGCCGGACGTGGTGTTTCCCATTATTCATGGTAAGACGGGGGAAGATGGCCGCATTCAAGGTTTTTTAGATCTCTGTCAGCTGCCATATGTGGGATGCGGCGCTCAAGCTTCAGCTGTGGGCATGGATAAAGTTTATATGAAAGATATTTTAAATACTCACGGCATTCAGCAGATTCCCTATGTTGTGGTGTATCGTCATGACCATCAAACAGATGCTGAGGCGTCGGTGGACCGTGTCAGCGAGGCGCTGACCTATCCTGTGTTTGTGAAACCGGCCAATGGTGGCTCCAGTGTGGGCTGCAGCCAGGCGAACAATGCCGGTGAATTGCATGATGCCTTGGCCTTGGCAGCGCGCTATGACCGAAAAATATTGGTGGAGCAGGCGCTTCTTCGTAAAAGGGAAATTGAATTGGCGGTATTAGGGAACGTTCAATTGGCGGTTTCTCAACCGGGAGAGGTGCTTTCCGATCAAGATTTTTACGACTATCGCGCCAAGTATGAATCCAAAGTGAGCCGAACCCAAGTACCGGCAGATCTCAGTGATGACGAAACGGAAACCATTCGCACGTTAGGGGCGCGCATTTATCGTGCCCTTGATTTATCGGGCATGGCGCGGGTAGATTTTTTTATTGACTTGGATCGGCAACAAATTCTTCTCAATGAAGTGAACACCTTGCCGGGGTTCACAGCCATTAGTCTCTATCAAAAAATGTGGGAACAAGCGGGCAAACCTTTACCCGCTCTACTCAATGAACTTTTGGATTTGGCAATGGCGGATTTCCAGGCACGTAAAAACGACATTTCTCGAGTGTAGCAAAGCGTAAAATTATTGTGCGGCAGTTCATTCGCATGCTGCCGCTACTTGTATGAAGGGACAATCATGGCAAAAAAAGATACAAAAAAAACAAAAATCGATCCCGCGTTGGGACGTGAAGAAGCACTAAAACAAGCCATTAAATCTATTGATGAGCGTTTCGGTGCCGGTGCCATTATGCGTTTGGGAGATCAGGAAAAACTGGATATTGACGCCATTCCCACAGGTGCCATCGCTTTAGACCGGGCCTTGGGCATTGGGGGCATTCCCAAAGGCCGCATTACAGAAATCTACGGACCGGAGTCTTCCGGTAAAACAACAGTGGCCCTGCACATTATTGCTGAAAGCCAAAAACGTGGCGGAGTGGCGGCGTTCATTGACGCCGAGCACGCCTTAGATCCCATCTATGCGGATCGTATTGGTGTGGATACGCAAAATTTGCTGATTTCACAGCCCGACAACGGCGAACAGGCCCTGGAAATTGCTGACGCCCTCGTTCGCAGCGGTGGAGTGGACATCATAGTGGTGGACTCCGTGGCTGCACTCACGCCTCGGGCTGAAATTGAGGGAGAAATGGGCGATACCCATGTGGGTCTTTTGGCACGTCTTATGAGTCAAGCGCTGCGAAAACTCACCGCCAATGCCAGTCGCACCGGCACCACCATCGTGTTTATTAACCAGGTACGTGAAAAAATCGGCATAGCTTATGGTAATCCGGAAGTGACCACCGGCGGCCGTGCTTTGAAGTTTTATGCCTCTGTACGTTTGGAAGTGCGTCGTGGGCAGGCAATAAAAAAAGGTGAATCTCAATTGGGCAGCCACACATCTGTTAAAGTGGTGAAAAATAAAGTGGCGCCGCCATTCCGTAAAGTAGAATTCGACATCATGTATGGCCAAGGCATTTCTAAAGTGGGGAACATCCTTGATGTCGGGGTAGAAGTGGGTGTTTTAAAGAAAAGCGGCGCTTGGTACTATTTTGGCGATGAGCGCCTGGGACAAGGCCGAGATAAAGCCAAAGACTATTTGGATGAAAATCCAAACATAGCTGCAGAAATTGAAGAATTGATCCGCCAAAACGACAAACCGGTGGCAATGGAAATGGCCGCCTCAGAAGAAGAGGAAGCACCGGCCAATGACTTTTTAGATGAAATGAACGCCATCTTAGATGATGATTTCATTTTAGATGAAGATCTGAGTGAGTGATGGCCATTGAACAAGCAAAAGATGCGGCCCTTCGTTATCTGACGCACCGCATGCGTGCGGCCGGCGAAGTGCGCCGCCATCTTTTACAAAAAGGATACGCCCATGATGAGGTTGAGGCGGTGCTCGATTTTTTATTTGAATATGAGTTTTTAGATGATCTGGCTTTTGCCGAAGCCTTCGTGCGGGACAAGCTGCGCTTTCATCCTCAAGGTAGCTTGAAATTGCGTCAAGGCTTGCGTCAAAAAGACGTGCCGGAAACCATTATTGACCGGGCTTTGGCCAGAAATTATCCGCCGGACTTGCAGAGACGCTTTGCAGCGCTCTTTTATAAAGAAGCATGCCGTCGAGGGAAAGACGATCTGTCGGCCAGGCGATTTTTGGCGCAAAAAGGTGTGCCCGGCGACATCATTGCGGAGATTCCTGAAAGATGGGCCAAACAGCTTGACAGAAAGCCGCGGGAAACGTAAAATCATTTTAGAGGCTTCATGCGCTTTTACGCAGCTTGTCGGTTTGGATCGTTACAGGAAATTGGAAGATGACGGATCAACTAAAACAATGCACAATGTGTAAATCAGCAAACCGAAAGCTCGGTTTGCTTTTTTTCGTATGAAGGCCTGTTCATAGTTCAAATTGGAGGAAGGAGGCCAAATATGGATCCCATCATCGCTCTTGCGGTAGTGGTTGCCCTGGTTGCGGGCGTAGCCATCGGATATGTGATGCGCAAGCAAAGCGCGGAAAGGACCTTGGGTTCGGCTGAAGTGCAAGCCAAACGCCTGGTGGAAGACGCAGCTCGTGATGCAGAGGCACTTAAAAAAGAAGCGCTGGTGGAAGCGAAAGACGACGCTTATAAAATTCGCAATGAAGCGGAAGCAGAAGCCCGTGAACGCCGCAATGAGGTGCAAGCCACCGAAAAGCGGCTGGTGCAGAAAGAAGATGCTTTAGACCGCAAATCGGCGAATTTGGAACAAAAAGAAACCAAATTGATGGAAAAAGAGCAAAGCCTGGATCATGCCAAAGAAGAAGTGGAGCAAATCATTGAAAGGCAAAAGGCTGAGCTTGAACGTGTGGCCGGGCTTACCGGCGACGAAGCCAAACAATTATTATTCCGTCAGGTGGAAGCCGATATTGATCACGATCTGGCCGTCATGATCAAGGAAAAAGAGGCCGCCGCCCAAGAAGATGCAGAAAAAATTGCCAGAAACATCATATCAAATGCCATTCAACGTTGTGCCGCCGATCATGTGGCGGAAACCACCGTCTCGGTGGTCAACCTGCCCAACGATGAAATGAAAGGCCGCATTATTGGCCGTGAAGGGCGCAACATTCGCACGTTGGAAAGTCTCACAGGGGTGGATCTTATCATAGATGATACACCGGAAGCGGTGGTGCTCTCTTGCTTTGAGCCCATTCGTCGTGAGGTGGCGCGCGTGGCATTGGAAAAACTGATTGTCGACGGACGTATCCATCCGGCGCGTATTGAAGAAATGGTCAACAAATCCCAAAAAGAGGTGGATGCGGCCATTCGTGAAGCCGGTGAACAAGCGGTGTTTGAAACAGGGGTACACAATCTTCATCCTGAAATGGTGAAAACATTGGGTCGTTTGAAATACCGCACCAGCTATGGCCAAAATGTGCTCAAGCATGCCATTGAAGTGTCCCATTTGGCAGGACTTTTGGCGGCCGAACTGGACTGTGATGTGACCTTGGCCAAGCGTGCCGGGCTTTTACATGACATCGGCAAAGCCATTGACCATGAAACAGAAGGATCTCATACCAGCCTGGGCGCCGATTTGGCGCGTCGCTATCGTGAACCGGCAGGTGTCCTGAATGCCATATTGTCTCATCATGGAGATATTGAGCCCAACTGTGTGGAAAGCGTGTTGGTAGCGGCTGCTGACGCCATCTCAGCTGCGCGTCCGGGCGCTCGTCGTGAAACCTTGGAAAATTACATCCGCCGCCTCACCCAGCTGGAAGATATATCCTCCGGCTTTGATGGAGTGGAAAAAACCTATGCGGTGCAAGCAGGCCGCGAGGTGCGCGTGATCGTAAAACCGGATAAAATCGACGATGCCAAAAGTGCCAAGCTGGCGTATGATATTGTCAAACGCATCGAAGGAGAAATGGAATATCCCGGCCAGATCAAAGT
>JAEZVS010000138.1 GCA_023443145.1 Bacillota bacterium
GCGGATCGGCTGACATCTCCTGTCGGAAAAAAAACTTACGGCGCCATTACGGTGGCCGTCGGCTATCATGCCCAAGTGCGTACGGCATTTACCGTGAACCGCAGTGCGTTCATACCTCAACCTAAAGTGGATTCTGCCGTGGTGCATCTCTTACGCTACGATAAACCGCCTATTCAAGCCAAAAACGAGGCCGCTTTTCGACGCATCGTCAAAGGGGCCTTCGGTGCGCGCCGTAAAACATTGCGCAACGCCCTTAAAACCGCCGGTTTTGACTCAGCTGCCATCGAACGGGCTGCAATCACGGCGGCCATTGATTTGTCTCGGCGAGGAGAAACCCTTTCTATTGCCGAGTTTGTGCATCTTTCCGATGCCCTTGAGGAGGAACACTCATGAATCAAGAAGATCATTTTAAACGTTGGCTTGCTCTCAACGTTTGGAATTCTGATGAAATAAAGGCCCTATACGCCCTTACTGAAGATAAAGAAGCCTTCGCCGCTGCCTTTTCTGAACCTTTGCGCTTCGGCACAGCAGGACTGCGCGGGCGGATGGGCGTCGGTCAAGCCCAAATAAACGAGATTACGGTTTCCTGGGCAAGTGCCAGTGTGGCCCGGTGGCTGCTTGAACAAGGCATTGAAAACGGACACGTGCTGATTTGCGGAGACAGCCGTCACCACAGTCAAACTTTTATTCGAGCTGCCGCGCAAGTGCTGATCAGCTACGGACACCGCGTCACCATCTGGCCGACACCCACACCGGTGCCGGTGCTTTCTTGGGCCGTCCGCGATCAGGAAGCCGCTTGCGGCATTGCCATCACAGCGAGCCACAACCCCAAAACCGATAACGGCTTTAAAGTGTATGGGCCCACCGGAGGACAAATTTTAGAAAAAGATGCCAATCGCATCACTCATTATTTTGACCAATTTGTAGCCGGACAAGAGCTTGCACCCACCGTTTCTTTACAGGAAAGTCATCAGACAGGCGCACTTAGGATTTTTGCGCCGGAAGATAACAACCGATATTTGTCGGCTCTTATTTTAAACAATGCCATGTTTTCTCCGTTGCTGCGTCTCAACACCAAAGAGGTCCCTCAAATTCTCTATACCCCTCTTTTTGGAAGTGGCGCCGCTTTTGTGCCTGAAGCATTGCGAGCGGCGGGCTTTACCGATACGCACACGGTGGCATCGCAAATGCATCCCAACGGAGATTTTCCCGACCTCACCCGGCCCAATCCCGAAGATCCTGAAGCTTTTGACGCAGCATTGCGCATGGCTTATGTCAGCGGTCCAGACTTGGTCATTGCCACCGATCCCGATTGTGACCGCATGGGATGTGCCGTGCGCCATCAAGGCGATTATGTCTTATTAAGCGGCAACCAAATTGCCGCCCTTATCATCGATCATCTGGCCCAATACTTGCCGCGCCGTGATGGCGATACGGTTATTACCACAGTTGTTTCTTCTCCTTTCGCCAAGCAACTGGCTCAGCGCCGGGGGCTGCGCGTGCGGGAAACCCTCACCGGTTTTAAATACATTGGCGCTTTGGCTGAGGACATGCATCGGAATGACGACGGACACTTTTTCTTCGGCTATGAAGAAAGCTACGGCTATTTAAGCGGTGATTGTACGCGGGACAAAGACGGCGTGCTGGCCAGTTTGCTTATCTCCTCGGCAGCACGTGCCGCCAAGGTGCGTAAAGAAACACTTATCGACCGTTTAGAAGCCCTTTATCAAGAAGTGGGCACCTGGTATGACCGCAATTTCGACATCACTCTTCCTGCCAACGGCACAGCCCAAATGGCCGCACAATTGATTGACCGCATCCGTGGTATGCGGCCGGATGATGTGTGCGGACGGCCGGTGCGCTTGCGCATGGACTACCAACACGGCACATTAACGTTGCCGCCGTCCAATCTCTTGCAGTTTGCCTTGCCGGAAGGCAGCGTGGTATCTGTGCGCCCTTCCGGCACGGAGGCCAAAATCAAATGTTACGTCAGCGCCTGCGGATCCAATCACGATGATGCCCAAGCCAACGCGGAAGCCTTGGCCGCCCATCTCAGACAAGTGATTCGTCAGGAAAAGGAGCGGTAAAGCCATGATCCATTGCGATTTAAGCCACGCACGCACAGATATTTCAGATCCGGTCCTGGCAGAAAAAGTGCAAACCGTGCATGAGTGGTTGCATCATCCCCAAACGTCCATGTGCGGCTGGGTGCATTTGCCTGAAGACATGGACACAGATACGCTTAACGATTTGGAGCAATTGGCTCAAAAAGTTCGTAACGCCTGCGATACCTTTGTCATTTGCGGTATTGGCGGTTCTTATCTCGGCACACGTGCCGGACTGGATCTCTTACAGGAACCCTTTCGCAGCCGTCCGGGATGCTTCGGCGCACCCGATATTTTGTTTGCCGGTCAGCATTTATCCAGCGGCTACCATCAAGCCCTCTTTTCCTATTTGGAATCACGGGATTTTTATCTCTGCATCGTCAGCAAAAGCGGCTCCACTTTAGAAACCACCGTCATCTCCACCATGCTCATGAGCCGAATGAAGCGACGTTGGCCGGACAGCTGGCAAAGCCGTGTCATCATCATCACGGATCCGGAACATGGAAAATTGCGCACTTTGGCCGAAAAAGAAA
This sequence comes from Bacillota bacterium, assembly GCA_023443145.1. Taxonomy (GTDB): domain Bacteria; phylum Bacillota; class Peptococcia; order Peptococcales; family Peptococcaceae; genus Peptococcus. The sequence goes on from JAEZVS010000138.1 coordinate 2,639, forward strand.
GCATTGTCACACTGGATATTCCGGCAAATGTGGGCGGACGTTATTCGGTACTTTCGGCTGTAGGCCTTTTCCCCTTTGCTGTGGCAGGCTTGGACATTCACGGCATCATCGCAGGGGCCCGCGAAGCACAACAGCGCTTTCAGAGCCCGGCTTTAAAGGAAAACCCCTGTTACAGCTACGCCGCCGCGCGTTATTTGTTGAAAGAGCGTGGCTACGAAATGGAGGTCTTCGAAGTTTACGAGGGACGCATGCGCTATTTTACAGAGTGGCTGCGGCAGCTTTTTGCCGAAAGCGAATGCAAAAATGGCGGAGGCTTATTTCCTGTTGCCATGCAAATGTCCACCGATCTCCATTCCTTGGGACAATTTTTACAAGACGGCCGACAAAATTTCTTAGAAACCATCCTTTCTGTGGCCTCCTTCTCCAGCCCTCTGATCATTCCGGATGGATGCGCCGGTCATTGTCATCGCTTGGACTGTTTAAACCGCATCATTGCCGATGGCGTGCGGGAAGCCCACAGTCAAAACCAAACGCCCATCATCACCCTGAGCATCAAAGATTTAACGGCTGCTTCCTTCGGCTATTTGGTCTATTTTTTCGAAAAAGCTTGCGCCATGAGCGCAGCGCTTTCCGGTACCAATCCCTTCGATCAGCCCGGTGTCGAAGCATACAAGCGTTATGTCAATGAAGCCATATTATCTATCGGCGAGGTGCAAGATGACATCTAATATGTCCAAACGGCACGATCGAACTCCGCCTGATAATAAAAGCGGCGTCGCGGCGACGACCGGCGAGCTGCGCAGGCTAAGAAAGCGCTTGGTGGGTGATCATTATGACCGCTATGAAAAAAAGTTTGACAAAATGCGGCAGTCATCTCTGCCCGTCTCCTTTCATCTGCCGGCTTTTCTTTTAAGCTACTTCTGGGCTTTCTACCGCGGGCTTTACGTCATGGGCTTTGTGGCCATGCTTTCCGTATTGGGCGGTTTTTATCTGGTGCTCAGTCAAAATGCCCACAGCGTCACGCCGCCGGTGGTATTGGGTAATATCCTGATGGCCGCGCCTGCACTATTTTTTGGTTTTTTCGGCATCTTCTTTTATCAAAGGTTTATTGATCGCACCATTCAGGTGGGGCTTTCGTTGCCGAAAAGCAAACAGGAATCTTACTTTGGTGAGTGTGCCGGTGGCAATCTGCGCTTGTCTTTAGGAATGATCTTTGCCACTGTATTTGTTTGCGCCACCTTTGTGATCTCTCTTTCCGGTCGTTCTTAGATATTTATACAAAAACGGCATCAACGCAAAATAAAATGCGATGATGCCGTTTTTTTATGATTATCATGTGCATATTGACGTCAAAAAACAAGAAATTCCCGGACCAGAAAAGGTCCGGGAATACATATTTTCTGTTTCACCCAAATCAGTCGTCAAATTCGGGACGCACCACACATTCAGGATTGGGCGCGCCAGTGGCTTTCTGGAGAACCATTCCCACAATTCCGCCAATGATGGCCGGGACGATCCAGGCAAAGCTTTTTTCTGCAAAGGGCAAAAGCAGAACCATATCTTTGAGTCCGGGTGCATAGTTACCGGCCACATCAAAGATGGTGACCACCAATGCCGTAAAAATGGCGCCACGATAAGCCCACTTATAAGGAATCCATTTATCGAAGATATTCATGATAATCAGAATGATAACCACGGGATATATCAAAAGCAGGCAGTTCACCGCCAAGCTGACGATGGCTTCCACGCCTAATACCGACATGGCTGCAGACACCACACAGATGATGACAACATTCCATTCATATTTCAGCTTGTCGTTGGTGATGCGAGCAAAGAAATTCCCTACCATGGATGTCAGCCCGATAGAAGTGGTGAGGCAGGCGGCAGCCACAGCAATACCTAATGCGATAATACCGTAATACCCCAGAATATGGGTAACCGTTCCCACCAGAAGCGGTGTGCGTTCCATGCCTTGAAACTCAGGTACGCCGGAGGCCGTCGCGCCCACATAGGTGAGACCGCCATAAATAACTGTCAGGAAAACAGCCGAGACCACGCCGGCCGGAATAATTACGGAAAGTTGCTGTTTCTTTGTAATAAAACCGCGAGCACGAACATCGTAGACAAAAATCCCCGCCATGACCACTGAGCCGATGGCATCCATCGTTTGATAACCTTCTATAA